>DASRPA010000052.1:0-7514 GCA_035646635.1 Actinomycetota bacterium
GCAACTACCTCGTCGATCATCGAGTGGGTGAAGGCCAACGTCGGATCAACGGACGAGGCTGAACCTGACCAGACTCCGGAGGCCTAATGCACCTTTGCGTAAGTCCCGACGGCTCCGCCGAGGTCGGAATTGGGATTCTTATTGCACCAGAACGCCCCTGCATCGCCGAGATCGGCGTTCCACGGCTCCGCCGAGGTCGGAATTGGGATTCAATCTGTCGCTCACGTACCCTCCGGGTACGCTCGACTCCTCGCGCCTTGCCCACGGCTCCGCCGAGGTCGGAATTGGGATTCAATCTGCCGCGCAGTGTCGCCCTGGACGCTGACGCTACTTCCGCGCAGGAGCACTAGTGGACCTATTCGAGTATCAAGGCAAGGAGCTGTTGCGCAAGTTCGAGGTCCCGGTTCCCGAGGGCCGAGTCGCGACCACTCCCGACGAGGCGCGCACGGCGGCCGAGGGCCTCGGAGGCAAGGTCGTGGTCAAGGCGCAGGTACAGGTGGGGGGCCGCGGCAAGGCGGGGGGTATAAAGCTCGCATCGAGCCCCGAGGAGGCCTTTTCCGCCGCCGAGCGGATTCTTGGAATGGACATCAAAGGGCACGTGGTCAAGCGTGTGCTGATCGAGAGGGCCGGCGCGATCGAGTCCGAGTACTACCTCTCCTTTCTTCTCGACCGATCCGAACGAGATGTACTTGGAATGATGAGCGCCAAGGGCGGCATCGACATCGAGGAGGTTGCCGAAACCGATCCCGATGCGATCGCTCGAGTTCATATCCCTCCACTTCTCGGCATCTCCGACTTTCATGCACGCGAGCTCGTTTTCGGCGCCGGCATCGATGCAGCCGCGCGCAAGGAGGCGATCGCCATCATTCCCACGCTGTACCGGGCGTTCATCGAGTCGGATGCGTCGTTGATCGAGATCAACCCCCTGGTGCTGATGGATACGGGCCGCGTTGTTGCGCTCGACGCCAAGGTGACGCTCGATGACTCGGCCGACTACCGTCATCCCTATTACTCCGAGCTCAGGTCCGCTCACGAGGTTCCCGAGCAGGAGCGCCTGGCGAAAGAGAAGGGGCTCAACTTCATCAAGCTGCAGGGCGATGTGGGCATCATCGGTAACGGCGCCGGGCTCGTCATGTCGACGCTCGATGTGGTCAAGGCGGCGGGCGGCAACTCCGCGAACTTCCTCGACGTGGGAGGCGGTGCGGGGGCCGAGCTGCTGTCGAACGCGCTTGAGGTCATCACCTCCGACAAAGCGGTTAAGTCCGTGCTCGTCAACATCTTCGGCGGGATCACTCGCTGTGATCTCGTCGCGGAAGGGATCATCGACGCCTTTGGCCGCCTCGACATGAAGGTGCCCGTGGTTGTGCGACTCGACGGCACGAATGCGGAGCAGGGACGCAAGATGCTGGCCGACGCGCCTCACGATCTGCTGATCGCAGAGGAAACGATGCTGGGGGCCGCCGAGAAGGCCGTTGCGCTGGCGCATCAAGAGGCAGCCTGATGACTATTTTGATCGGTAAGGACACCAAGCTCGTAGTCCAGGGACTGACCGGCCGCGAAGGCTCCTTTCACGCCAAGCGAAATCAGGATTACGGCACCGATCTGGTTGCCGGAGTTACGCCGGGGAAGGGCGGCGGCGATGTCTCAGACACTCCGGTCTTCGATACCGTGGAGCGCGCGGTCTCAGAGACCGGCGCCAATACGGCCCTGGTGTTCGTACCTCCCCGCTTCGCGGCCGACGCCATCCTCGAAGCGCACGATGCGGGCATCGAGGTAATCATCGCGGTCACAGAAGGCGTGCCCGCCCTCGATATGGCGCGCGCGGTTGCGCACGTGCGCAGCTCGTCCAACGGGGTCCACCTCATCGGACCAAACTGCCCGGGCGTGATCTCTCCGGGAGTGGCCAACATCGGGATCATTCCGGGCGAGATCTGCTCCGAGGGGCCGGTCGGGCTCGTCTCTCGCTCGGGCACTCTCACCTATCAGATCGTCCACGAGCTGACCCAGAAGGGCGTTGGCCAGTCCACCTGCGTCGGCATCGGCGGCGATCCCATTCCGGGCTCGAACTTCATCGACATCCTCGGGCTCTTCGAGGACGATCAGGACACCGAGCTCGTTGTCATGGTCGGCGAGATCGGCGGCGATGCCGAGGAGCGTGCCGCGGAGTGGAGCAAGGCCAACATGACCAAGCCGATTGTCGCCTACATCGCCGGACTGACCGCACCGGAAGGGAAGCGCATGGGCCACGCCGGCGCCATCGTGTCGGGCTCGAAGGGAACGGCGAAAGCCAAGATCGAAGCGCTCGAGGGGGCCGGGATTAGGGTCGGGCGCAATCCGACCGAGGTAGCGGAGATCGTGGCCGAGATCAAGGGTTGAGGCCCGACCAAGAGGGGACGTCTCTCGGACCTCCGTGGGAGCGGCCGCTGAAGGGCCGCTTCGAGCGGCTCGTGATCGACTCGCAAGTGTTGACGGACAACCCGCTCGGCGACCCGTCTCGGCGACCGCTCTACGTCTATTCGCCGCCTGGTATGTCGAACGACCCTCACCCCTCCATCTACGTGATCCAGGGCATGACCGGACAGCTCGACATGTGGCTCAACCGCACCGCCTTCGAGCCGAACATGATCGAACGTCTCGACGCCTTGTTCGCGGCCGGCGAGTGTCCCTCGGCGATAGTCGTGATGGTCGATGCGTGGACGAGCTACGGGGGCTCTCAGTTCATCAATTCGGCCGCGACCGGCCGCTATATGGATTACCTCTGCGACGAGGTCGTTGCCTTCATCGACGAGCGCTACCCCACGGCGCCAAGTCGTGACCATCGCGGGTTGAGCGGCAAGTCGAGCGGAGGCTATGGGGCGATGGTGGTTCCCATGCTGCGCCCGGATGTCTTCTCTGGGCTCGCCTCCCATGCCGGAGACGCGCTCTTCGAGGCCTGCTATCTGACCGAGTTTCCGGTCACCACCCGGATTCTCCGAGATCGCTTCGGGAGCTCTTATGAGGCTTTCTGGGAGCACTTTCGCGAGACCGAATCGCTCGACCCCAAGCTTCACGCTCCACTCAACACCTATGCGATGGCGGCCTGTTACTCGCCCGACGAAGACCGTCCCGGCGAGGTCGTACTGCCCTTCGACATCGACTCCGGCAAGATCATCGACGAGGTGTGGGCTCGGTGGCTCGCATGGGACCCGGTGCGTATGGCGTCGCCGCGCGTCGACGCGCTGCGAAGCATGAGGCACATCTACCTCGATGCCGGGCTTTCGGACGAGTATTACCTCGACCTCGGCGCGCAGGCGTTCTCCAAGGAGCTGTCCGCGCACGGTATAGAGCACACGCTCGAGCTCTTCGTGGGCACTCACGGCGGCCTCCAGTACCGCTATCCGGGAGCGATAGCCGCGCTGGCCACGGCCCTCGCGGTGTGAGCTCTTCTCTCGTGGTCCTCGTCTCAGGCGAGGGCTCGAACCTTCAGGCGCTGGTGGCTGCGTGCAAGCGGGGGGAGGTCCCGGGCGAGTTGGTGGCGGTCGGCGCGGACAGGGACTGCGGGGGAGTTGAATGGGCCTCGGCTCGTGGCATGGCCACCTTCGTGGTCCCGTTTCGCTCACCCCGAGCTCAGTGGAGCTCCGTCCTCCTCGAGCGGGTGCGCCGCCATGATCCCGACTTGGTCGTATCCGCCGGCTTCATGCGGATCCTGTCGCCGGAGTTCGTCGACGCCTACGAGGGACGCCTCATCAATCTGCATCCCTCGCTGCTCCCGAGCTTCCCCGGCCCCCATGCGGTGCGGGACGCCCTGGCGGCGGGAGCAGCAGTCACCGGGACCACCGTGCACTTCGTCGACCACGGTGTCGATTCGGGACCGGTGATCCTGCAGCGGGCGGTTCCGATCGAGCCGAGGGACACTGAGGAGTCGTTGCATCAGCGCATAAAGGGGGCCGAGTACGAGCTGTTGCCGGAGGCCTGCCGCCAAGTTCTCTGCAAGCAGAGCCCCGCCCACCATTCCCGATAGGCAAATGTCCGCGGTTCGCTTTGCCACCCGGGGCATCAAACGGCGACGGGGTTCTCACAGACGCTGCTTGATTTGTCCCCTGTTCGGTGCGCGTCCGGGCATGTGCGGACGACATCCGTCGGTTGTCCCGCAGGGACCGTCCCCGCCGGTGTGGAAGAGGGAGTTCGCGTTCCATGCGTACGCTGTGACGCCCTGGCCGAGAAAGGATTCCGGAAACGCCACCGACACCGACCACCTGTTCGGCCGCCACACTTCGGCGTTACCGACTCGCTTGCCGCTCGGAAATCGATCCATTCGCGCGATCACCGACTCGCCAGCTCCAGCCGCCCCGCAGCAGGGCGGTGGCAACTGTCCACGGTCACTCTTGAAGCGCGATCCTCCAGCGGATCGCTCCGTGTTTACCCACGGTTTTCTGTGGGCAGATGTGCACGGTCCGCCTTTGCCACCGCGCCCCCCGGCCCTAGCCCTCTTCTGCGGACATCGATGGTGAGTCGGCGCTCGGGGTTAAGCGCTGTTCTCCCTGCAGCTGGTGTCCGTGGACGACCCGCCTGATGTCAAGGCAGCCGGGAGTGTCGTTTCCGTCACGCGACCCGGCCCGCCGTTGAACTTTGCGTCTCTGACCACCCCCCAGGTGGTTCCGGCCACAAAGTTCGGGTCCTCAGTGAGTCTGGCTCTGCTCAGAACTCTCGAAGCGTGTCCCTATCGTCACCAGCAGGTGCACGATGCCGAGGACTATGAAGAAGATCGTCGGCTCCTGCTCGTCCGAGAAACCCAGCACGAACGGGGCGATGATCAGCAGCACTGCGAGCGCGTAGTCGAGGACCACATGTGCAGAGATCGAGAGTCCGTCCACGAGCCCGGTGGGTCCGGCCGTGGTGCCGGCCACGAGCAGGATCACGATACCCACAGCCACCGACACGCCGGTCGCGGAGCCTGACTCGAAGCCGAATAGCAAGGGGGCCGCGATGAACGCGACCCCCGCTAAGTATTCGATGACGCCGTGGGCCGCGGCTGGTATGGGTCCGTCTCGCAACAGCGGATTCGCCATAGGCCGCAGCGTACCCGAGGTTATTGCTTGGTGGCCTCAACCTCGACCTCGAGAGTGAGCTTCTTGGACACCGCGACGCCGCCGGTCTCCAGCGCCTGGTTCCAGGTCACTCCCCAGTCGTCGCGGGCGAGCCGGCCTTCAGCCGAGAAGAACGCACGCCTCAGCCCGTAGGGGTCTTGTATGACTCCCTGGAACTCGCCGGCGAGCGTTACCGGCTTGGTCACGCCGCGCATGGTCAGATCTCCGATGAGCTCGAAACGCCCTTCGTCTGAGATGGAGACGTTGGTGCTGCGGAACTTGATCTCCGGGTGATTCTCGGCGTCGAGGAAGTCGGCGCTCTTGAGGTGACCGTCGCGAGTCTCATCGGTCGTGTCGATGCTGGCGGTGTCGATAGTGACTTCGGCCCACGACTGGCTCGGGTCCTCCTCGATGTGGAGGGCGCCGGAGAAGGTCCTGAAGTGTCCCCTGATTTTTGACACCATTAAGTGACGCGCAATGCCGCCGATGCGGGAATGCGCTGGGTCGATTGCCCACGTCCCCGGCTCGGGGAGCTCTGTCGTTCCGACGGTGCGAGTGGCTGTTTCCGCCATCTTGGAACCTCCTGGTCTAGGTACTAACCGGTCTCATTCCGGTCTTACCCCTCACAACTGTTGCATACACAACCATATTCCCCGTCCTGTCAGCAGAACGCCTTAGGGCTCGGGAGCCGGAACAGAAGGGGCGGGGGGCGGATTCGATCCGGACTCAAACGCGCGCAGCGCCTGGGAACCAAATCCGTACTCCAGAGCGCGCTGAGCGCGATCGACTACCTGCCCGCCCTCCAAGTGGCCGGGGTCGGGGGGGCCAACCCAGCCCCTGACGCCAGAGGGATAGTTGCGCGCGCAACCGTCGTATTATGGGGGCGTGAAGCCACTAAGCGACGGCCCTCAGCTCGAGGCCTGGAGGGCCTTTTTGAGCGGTTACCGGGCCCTGATTGACGTGCTCGAGGACGAGCTCAAATGCGCTCGGGGGCTACCCTTGACCTGGTACGACGTGCTCGCCCAGCTCCATGACGCCCCCGGCAACAGGCTGCGCATGAAGGAGCTGGCGGGTTCGATCATGCTCTCCATGAGCGGGCTCACGCGCGTGGTCGACCGCTTGGTGGGCGCCGACCTGGTGGCCAGAGAATCGTGTCCTTCGGACCGCCGGGGTTATGAGGCGGTGCTTACGGCCGCCGGCCGGCGGGCGTTCGAGGAGGCCTTTCCCGTCCACCTCGAGGGCATCGAGCGCCACTTCTCCCGCTATTTCTCCGACGACGAAGCTCGGGCGCTGTCCCAGGCGCTGACGAAGCTGATGAACCCCGCTCCAGCTGCTCCGTGCCCCTAGCTCGAGCGCTGTTGAGCGTGTCCGACAAGACGGGCATCGAAGAGTTGGCGCGCGCCCTGGTCGCGACGGGGACGGAGATCGTTTCTTCTGGCGGCACCGCTCAGGTTCTAGAAGCCGCAGGCGTCCCTGTGACTCCGGTGGAGAAAGTCACCGGCGCACCGGAGATGCTCGGGGGCCGGGTCAAGACGCTCCACCCCCTGATCCACGGCGGCATCCTGGCGGACAGGGGCGAGCCGTCCCACCTCCGGGAGATCGAAAAGCTCGGCATCGCCCCCATCGATCTCGTCGTCGTCGACCTCTATCCTTTCGCGCTCGCACTTGCGGAAGGCCACGGAGAAACGGAGCTCATCGAGCACATCGATATCGGTGGAGTGGCGCTGATAAGGGCCGCGGCCAAGAACTGGCGTGCCGTGACCGTGGTGGTGAGTCCCGAGAGCTATCCCGAGCTGCTCGAGGTGGTGAGAAGCGGCGGGCCCTCCCTCGAGTTGCGGCGCGAGCTTGCCCTCGTGGCCTTCTCGCACACGGCCGCCTACGATGCCACCATCGCCCGATACCTTGCGGGCAACGAATCGCTGGGCGATCGCCTCGTGATATCGGCCCCCAAGATGCTCGACCTGCGCTACGGAGAGAACCCGCACCAACGAGCGGCCCTCTACGAGGGCTTCGGGAGTGGGATCGGAAGTTCCACACAACTGGGCGGCAAGGAGCTCTCCTACAACAACCTGCTGGACGCGGATGCGGCGTGGGGTCTGGCCACATCCATAGAGCCGCCAGCAGCCGTCATCGTCAAGCACACCAACCCGTGTGGGGCAGCCTCCGCAAACTCATTGGAGTCGGCGCTGCGACGCGCCCGTGCCTGCGACGAGAGCTCAGCCTTCGGGGGCATCGTCGCATTGAATGAGACCTGCGATGGCATGGCCGCCCGCGCCATCGTCGAGACGTTCTTCGAGGTAGTGGTCGCGCCCGCCTACGACCCCGGGGCGCTCGACATCCTGCGCCAGAAAAAGCAGCTGCGCGTGCTGGCGGCAGAGGCCCCGAGCGCAGCCGTCGAGCTGCGCAGCATCTCGGGAGGGCTCTTGGTGCAGTCGTGCGACGAGGTCT
>DASRPA010000053.1:0-21183 GCA_035646635.1 Actinomycetota bacterium
TGAGAAGATCGCATCCAGCAAGTGCCCTTTCTGACAGGGGAAGAGGCGTTTTGGTCGACACCTATTCTCCCTGGTCAGGGGGCATTTGTCGCGTCTATGAACGCGCGAACTTCAGAGATTGGTCGGTGGATACGGGCTAAAGCTTGATCCCCATGGTGCGCCGTCCCCCGTCGATGCCTATTTGATTGAGTCGCGGTCCTGGGGAGGGCATAGTGGTTCCCCGGCATTTGTTTTTTTCCTACCGGATCGTCAGCCAGGGGTTCTATCTGTTGGTGGGGACCACCCCGTGCTATTGGGGCTTGTTCATGGGCATTATGAAATTCCCCAGGACGTGGCCTTCAGCGGAGACATTCTTGGCTCGGGCAAAGTGCCCGTGAATGCAGGGATGGCGGCGGTCATCCCTGCACAAAAAATCATCGACCTTTTTATGGAGGACAACCTTGTGAGAGAGCGCGAGGAGATTGCCCAACAGGTTGCGGCGACCCAGCCCACTCCGACACCAGATTCCGGAGATGGATGACAAGTTCGATTTTATGAAGGTTTCTTGTTCTCCCGACGCTTCGGGACAGGGATTTGGAGATTCCCCTTCTTGGATTCCTGGGAGGGCTTTCCTTCTCGGCTGAGGTCGTCGCTCTGCTTAGGCATCGTCCCCCGATTCTAGCCCCGTGCGCCATTCTATTGGCCCATGAACTCCCTACTTGAAAGTGCTTGGGCGAAGATCGACCGGGCGGCAGAGCATCTCGAAGGATTGGATGGTGAGATCAGCCGCCAAGCGAAACGATTGCGTGTCGGGGGAAAGTTCGATATGGATCGAGGCGAGTATCAGCTCTTTGTAATCTCCATCCCCGATATTCCCCCTAGATGGGGAGCGATTGTAGGCGACATTCTTCATAATCTCCGCTCCGCCCTTGACCACCTCGCCTTTGTGGGGTCGTTCGGATGGGAGGACAGTCAGTTCCCCATAGTCGACTCTCCAGGGGAGATCGGGAGGAACTGGCGATTTAAGGGAACTCGGGATCGAGTCAGTTCGAACATGTGGGCACTTATTGAGCGGAACCAGCCTTACTCCGGAGGGCACGCTCAGCTCGCCTTCGGACACCCGCTGGCCCGTCTGAGAGACCTGTCGAACGAGGACAAACACAGGACGCTCGTCGGCCCGTTTATGGCTAATGACCCCTCCAGTATGTTCATCATTCGACCCGTCGCCGATGTGGAGCTTGCTGGGGGAGGAAGTCAGCGAGTCGGCCCGCTGAAACCGGGCACACCAATCCTCTCGTCGCAAGTTCGATTTACCGGTCTCAATCCACAAATGGACGTGGAATTCACAGGCCCCCCGCACATATCGCTCAGCGGTGGTGGGCGCGTACAGCAAGTCATGCAGGTACTCATCGCTACAGTTCTTGAGATCGTCCGCGAGGGCGAAGAACTTCTCTAGCCGGGCGGTCGGGCAGGCGGCTCATGGACGCCTAGCTTATCTCGCATACTGCCTCCTAGGGGATAGTTCCCTGAGGGGGGCTCATGCGACCAACGAGCCGAGGTCGCCCAACGTTGAGAGAACCTACGACGTCGCGCATGGCGATGGCTGCCACGACTCTCCGCTCACCAATCGCCGGCCCCGAATAGACTACCGAGAGCAGGCTCTGGCAATACCGAGCCGATGCGACCGAACGTCGCGGCCCTGACCACCTCACAGGTGGTTGCGGCGACAAAATTCTACTTACTCCGGCGGCCCGGTCGGGTAGCCCTCCACCCTGGCCCTGCGGCGACAATGTTGGGGCCGGCTCCCTTTGGGGTCGACGCGGTGGGTGAACCACGGTTCCCGAAGGGGCGTTGAAAGCTAGGTAGAAGGGAGCCGGGATAGGCTCAGCCGCGATGAAAGCCCCGGACCGGCCGAACGAAAACTTGGGGGGTCGCGCCCGGCATGTTGTTCTCGCCTCGGCCGAAGGCGAGGCGTTCGCCTCGTTGCGCCGGTCTGCCACGCCACGTCGGGAGCGCTATGCCGTAGGGCGAGCCCTACGGCAGCAAGTGCCCCGCTCGGCGTTGGCAAGATGGCGCGCCCCTGCCGGCCGTCGCGATCCGGTACAGCACATCATGGAGTCTCACGAAGGGCGCCTGGATTGGCTCATACCGGTCCGGGTGAGCCGCATGATTGCCTCCCCATACGCGTTCCTGCGCGGCACCGCCGCGATCATGGCCGAGGACTTCGCCGGATTGCCGGCTACGGGCATCACCCCGGTCATTTGTGGCGATGCGCATCTGGGCAACTTCGGCTTCTACGCCTCACCCGAGCGGGAGCTTGTCTTTGACCTGAACGATTTCGACGAGGCCCACCCGGGTGCTTGGGAATGGGATCTGCGCCGGCTGGTGACGAGCGTCTGGGTCGCCGGACGGCAAAACGGATCAGGCGAAGAGGCCTGCAAGGACGCCGTTTCCCGTTGTGTCGCCTCGTATCGGACGCAAGTCTCATATCTCGCCGAACAGCCGCTGCTTGCCCGCTCCTACGAGCGGCTCGACCTCGACCGGCTTCGGCTGACGACGATGCAGAAATCGCTGCGGAAGGAGATCGAACGAGCTGCGAGGCGAGCCAGGCGGCGCACCAGCGACCGGGCCCTACCGCGGTTCACCGAGCTACGCGACGGTACTCGACGCATCGTCGAGGAGCCCCCGCTCATCACTCGCCCGGGGCCCCTCGAGGCCGATCAGATCGCGGTCGCGCTCGACGCCTACCTGCAGACAAATCCTCCTCACTGGGCGCGCGTCTTGGCCGGCTATACCCTGGTCGACATCGCCCACAAGGTCGTCGGCGTCGGATCCGTCGGACTGCGCGCCTACGTCGCGCTCTGCGAGGGCAGCAGCCCGGACGACGTTGTTTTCCTCCAGCTCAAGCAGGCCCGCCGGTCGGTGATCGCGCGCTTTGTCCATGGCGAGTCGGCATGGCACGTCCACCAGGGCCAGCGAGTGGTGGAGTACCAACAGGCTCTTCAGACGGTGAGCGATCCGCTGCTCGGATGGACGACCGTGGGAGCCCACCAGTACTACGTACGCCAGTTCAGGGATATGAAGGGCGCGATAACGGTCGAAGGGATCGACGCGCGGGCCCTAGCCGACTATGCCGGGATCTGCGGCTTCCTGCTCGCGAAGAGCCATGCCCGCACCAGCGGCGCATCAATGATTTCTGGCTACATCGGCTCGAGTGACAAGGTCGACCGGGCCATGTGTCGCTTTGCTCGCGCTTACGCCGATCAAACGGAGCGCGATCATCAGGCATTGGTCGCCGCCGTCGCCCGCGGCGTGCTTCCCGCCACCTGAGGACCGACAAGGTCACTAAACGCGGGCCGAGTGGTCATTAATGGTTGCTGTACAACCTTTATCCACCACTCGGCGTAGTTTGGCCCGGATTCGTGCCCCCGGTGGGACTCGAACCCACACTGTGAGCATTTTAAGTGCCCTTCCTCTACCGGTTGGGATACGGGGGCCCCGCCTTCTCATGTTCTCAGAGCAGGGGCCACGGGAGGTGATGCTGGGTCGGGTCGGGCTCGGGGAAGCGGCCGTTGCGAAGTAATTCCTCCAGGCGTTTCAACGTCGCTGCCAGCTCGGCCCGGCTCAACATTCGCGCAAGCTGCGGACCCACTCCTCCGGGCTGCTGCATGCGATCCCGCAAACATTGAAGACGCGCCTTCAGCGAGACATCGAGGCGCTCGCCTGCGAATGTCCACAGCACCGTGCGAAGCTTGGAATCGGCGTTGAAAGAAAGCCCGTGGTCTACTCCCCACAGTCTGCCGTCTGAGTCCTCGACGACATGGCCACCCTTGCGGTCCGCATTGTTGATCACGGCATCGAACGCGGCAAAGGGGCGAAGGTCGTCGAGCCGCTCTTCGGCGAGCACGAAACAATGCCGTTCCGGATCGTGTTCGATGAAGAGTTGGAGCGAGCCGGCCCCCATTGGTGCGTCCGAGCGCAACACCGTTGGTGGTACGAGACCCCAGTCCGCTGCCTCGCTCAACATAAAGGCAGCGACCTCGCGTGCGGCCAACGTGCCGGTGGCAAAGTCCCACAACGGCCGCTCGCCGCGCGTGGGCTTGTAGACCGCGAGTGCCTCTTCGCCCTCGGCCGTGATTCGCGCAAGAAAGACATAGTTCGACGAATACGGGAGCAGGCCCAAGACTTCGACCTCTCCTCTGTTGAGCAGTTCGACCGTGTCGCCCGGATCGGACATCGTGTCCGTGCTAATCGCTTAGCCGGTGTCCGTTCGAGGCCGGGCATCTGTGGCCCGCGGGGTCCATGGGGAGTCCGCAGAGCTGGCATGTCGCCCGGCCCTCGTTTACGACCGCGATGGCGTGCAGCACGAAGGCTCTCACCTGGTCGCGGCGAAGCTCCAGATGGACGCCGGATGCCTCGTCTGCCTCCACCTCTTCTTCGTCGCTCTCCTCCGGCAGGGGCTGGAGCAGGACGACGACGTGATCGGAGTCCTCCTCGTAGGCCAGTCCGATGGTGCCGATTTGTGCCTCATCAGAAACCGGCTCTGTGAACGCGAGCGCGGGATCGCGCCCGGCCGAAGCAGAGGTCACGGTGTCGCTTCCATCGACCAGCAACAGAAGCTCGCGCAGCTTCTCGGCGAGCACGACGACCTGCTGCTTCTCGATAGGAAAGCTGAGAAGGCCCTCTGCACCTCGCGCCTGCAGATAGAACGACCGTTGTCCTGGTTCGCCGACATAATCGGCCGTAAAAATATCTGGGTTCACTATGACTTTTCCTTCGTTGGGTTCATCGGGGTTGAGTTGAGGCTGATGACCAAGGGCCTCCCGTCGTTCAGCGCGATGACGCTAACCGATGCGGGCGCCACCGTAAGCCTCTGGAACAAGTCGATGTGAACACCTAAATAGTGAGCCGCCAGTAACCGGATCACGTCGGCGTGAGACACGCAGCACACGATCTGTTTGCGATGCCGCGCCGCGATTTGCTCCACTTCCTCGACCGCGCGCGTCTGCACCTCTCGCAATGTCTCACCCTCGGGGAACCGGACACCCGATGGATAACGTTGCACCTTTTCCCACAGCTTGGTCTTGACCAATGTCTTGAACGTTCGGTTGGACCATTTGCCGTATTCGACCTCGCCGAGGTTTGGTGCTTCGACGATCTCAAGCCCGTGCAGTCGAGAGATAAAAGCCGCGGTTTCCATCGTGCGGTCAATGGGACTCGAGTAAATGGCCTTGAACGGAACAGACGCGAGCATCTCCGCCGCTGCCTCCGCTTGACCTCGCCCTTCATCTGTCAAGTGAATACCCGGCATCCAGCCCGACAGCTTGTGGCCTGTGTGCGCGGTTACACCGTGACGTACGAAATAGAAGATGGTCACGACTCACTGCGCTCCAACAACTCAATCACGAGTCCGTCGAGGATGTCCTTCTCGGAAACCATGATCTCCGCCACATCGAACGTTTCCATGACGCAGAGAAGTATCTCGACTCCGCCAACGATGACATCGGCACGCCCCGGCTCGAGCGCTGTGATTCGGCGGCGCTGAGCCAGCGGCAGCCTTTCGAGCCTCTTGGCCAGCAAGCGCACATCGCCGTGAGACAGAACCATTTGGTGGGTGACATCGGGATCGTAGAGGGGCAATCCACTCTTGAGCGTCGCCAATTGGGCGAGGGTTCCGGCCACTCCCACGAAACGCGTTCCGGGCGGCACCGGACACACCGCCTTGAAGCTCTGCAAAGCATCCGAGACCTCGGTGCGCAGCGCCTGAAGCTCGGGCTCTGCCGGAGGGTCGGAATGCAAATGCTTCTCGAACATTCGCACGCAACCCACGTCGAGCGAAGTGAGCCTCTCAGGAGACCCGTGTCCATAGATGAGCTCGGTCGAGCCTCCCCCGATGTCGACCACCATCATCGGCCCGGTCTCGGCTAGGTCCGAGAGAACCCCGGCAAAGGTGACGCGCGCCTCCTGCTCGCCCGTGAGCAGCTCGGGCTCCTGGCCCGTCAGCTCTCTAACCGCGTGAAGGAAGGCATCCCGATTCGCTGCATCCCTCACGGCCGAGGTGCCGGTGACCCTCAGACGACGCACGTCGTACTCGCCGCAGGTGGCGGCGTAGTCGGCGATCGTCTCCAAGGTCCTCGTGATCGCGTCCGGGGTCAGCAGACGATCTCGATCGACGCCTTGCCCGAGGCGCGTAATCACCATGCGGCGGTCGAGGGTTCGCATCCCTCCCGCATGGTCCTCGGCCACCAGCAGGCGCACGGAGTTCGTCCCCGCGTCGATTGCCGCCACCCTCACGATCCGCTCACACTTCAATCCCGCTCTTTCTTCAGATTTGCCGAGTGGTGCTCAGATGCTCTACATGGTCATCTAACGACCACTCGGCAGGGATGCCCCACTCGTTCATTCGGGGGATGCTACACACGGCGCCACGCAATCTGGCCAACCCGTGGCCGCCAACGTGATTCCCCCCGCCGCGTTGGGAGGATCCGCAAGCTCGTGCGCAAGATGAGCATGCAGGCACTTGATTCTTTCCGGCCCCCCGCCCGCGGGTGAGCTCGGCGGAAGCACCTCTAAAGCGTCGCGGCGGGCCACGTAGCGGGCCACCCCAGCCTCCACCCTTGCGTGCAGACTGGAATCGGCAGCCAGCCGTTCCGTGAGCTCTCGCATGAAGCCCGCCGCTTCGAGTTTGCTGGCGCGCTTTACCAGCAGGGGGCAGGTGAGCCAGAACAAAGTGGGGAAGGGCGAGCCGTCGTCGAGGCGTGGGCGGCTCTCGATGACCATGGGGATTCCCAAATGACAGCGGCGAGCGACCGCCCAGCGTCCTCGGGGGTGACGGCCGAGCTGGGAGCGGACGCGGGCCGCGTCCTCATGGGAGTGGTCGAGCGAGCGTGACACAGTCAGTGTCCTTACTTTCTAGCCCACGCCAACGAAGTGTAGGACCTGTTCCAGCCAGTTCGCCGATTCTGGTTGGCTGCGCCTCTGCTCGGCCCGCATCGCCCTGCGCTGCAGCACCTTGCGGCTCGGTGGAAGCACCACGTAGAGCCTCTCCCCGCGCCGCACCAACCCCATCTCGCGCGCCTTCTGCTCGAGGAAGTCGCGATCGTTAAGACGCGTGATCCGTTTCTCGAGGGCGAGGTTTGCGTCGTCGAGCGCCACGAGGTCCTGGCTCATGAGTGCGATGCGATCCCGCTGCTCGATGAGCCTCCGAGTGGGCTCGATCGCCATCGCCCCCGCCAGTCCGAGCATGAGGATGACGGCGACGATCTGCGGCCCCACGCCGAGCTTTAGTGCACCTCCCCGTAAATACGCTCGCATTCGAGCGCCCCTGCATCCCCGCTCGCGTCGTTCCACGGCTCCGCCGAGGTCGGAATTGGGATTCAATTGTCGCTCACGTACCCTCCGGGTACGCTCACTCCTCGCGCCTAGCGACCAGGGCGCCGTGACGCTCTCGGTGCTGACCGTCTTTCCGGTGCGGAGCACTCAGCCGCGCCGTTCGCAACAGAGTGCTCACGACTGCGGCCGCGGCCGGAATGCGAGCCGGCCCGGATAACGAGCCGACTCGCCCAAGCCGTCCTCGATGCGCAGGAGCTGATTGTACTTGGCGGTGCGCTCGCCTCGCGCCGGCGCCCCGGTCTTGATCTGGCCGGCATTGACGGCGACGCAAAGATCCGAGATGGTGGCGTCCTCGGTCTCGCCCGACCGATGGGAGATGACCGTGGCGTAGGCGGCTCGTTGGGCCACCCGCACGCACTCGAGCGTCTCGGTCAGGCTTCCAATCTGGTTGGGCTTGATGAGGATGGCGTTGGCCGCGCCCTCCCGGATGCCGCGTTCGAGCACCTCGGTGTTCGTCACGAAGAGGTCGTCGCCGACGAGCTGGACCTGGTCGCCGAGCCGGTCGGTGAGACTTGCCCAGCCGTTCCAGTCGTCCTCGGCCATGGCGTCCTCAATCGAGACGATCGGATACTGCTCGACCCACTGCGCCCACATCTCGATCATGTCGTCGCTCGAAAGCCGGCGGTCCTCGGCCGCAAGAACGTAGTCATCGCCGTCCCTCAACTCGGAGGTGGCGGGGTCGAGCGCCAACGCGATGTCGGCACCGGGCTCGTAACCCGCCGCCTCGATCGCCCCGACGAGGAGGTCGAGCGCCTCGGAGTTGCCCGCGAGGTCTGGTGCAAAGCCACCTTCGTCGCCGACTCCGGTGTCGAGGTTCTTTTCGCCGAGGGTCTTCTTGAGCGTCCTGTAGACGTCGGTCCCCCATTCCAGCGCTTCCGAGAACGACGCCGCCCCCAGGGGCACCAGCATGAACTCCTGCAGGTCCAGGGCGTTGTCGGCATGGGCGCCGCCGTTGATGACGTTCATCAGCGGCACGGGCAGAATGTGGGCGTCGGGCCCGCCGAGGTAGCGGTAGAGGGGGAGGTCGAGCTCCTCGGCAGCCGCCTTGGCCACCGCCAGCGACACGCCGAGAATGGCGTTGGCGCCCAGCGACGCTTTGTTGTCGGTGTCGTCAAGCTCGACCATAAAGGAGTCGATCCCACGCTGATCGAGGGCGTCTCGGCCCACCAGGTGCGGGCCCAGGATGCCGTTTACGTTGTCGATCGCCCGGCTAACTCCCTTGCCGCCGTGGCGCTCGCCGCCGTCGCGCAGCTCCAGGGCCTCTCCGGCTCCAGTCGAGGCGCCAGAAGGGACCGCCGCGCGCCCCAACGCTCCCGAGTCGAGCACGACCTCGGCCTCCACGGTGGGGTTGCCCCGGGAGTCCAGAATGGCGCGCGCATGTACGTCCACAATTTCGCTCATCAGTCACTCCTTTAACTTGAGTAACAGTATCAGGGGGCCGAGAGGGAGGCGCGGAACTCCTCCAGGTGACTCGACAGCGCCCCTTCCGGGTCCACTCCGCGGGCACGCGCCAGCGCAACCAGCCAGAACAAGGCCTCCCCCAGAGACTCTCTGGTGGCCTCGCCCGCCACTGCGTCGGTGAGCCGGGTGTGGGCTTCTCCCTCTCGCGCGCTGAAACCAAGGGGGGCCGCGCGCTTCTGCATCTTGGCCGTCTTGAGCAGAGCCGGCAGGGTACGAGGAATGCCGTCGAAGGGATGCGACCTCCCCTTTTCGGTGGTCTTTATGGTCTCCCAGTTCTTCAGAACCTCGGCCGCCCCACTCACGCCGACGTCCGAGAACACATGGGGATGTCGCAGCACGAGCTTGGCCTCGAGGGCCGAGGCGACGTCCGAGACGTCGAAACGTCCCTCCTGCTCGGCGAGCCGGGAGTGGAACACGACCTGCAGCAGGAGGTCGCCGAGCTCCTCGGCCAGGTCCTCGGTGTCGGGCGAGTCGATGGCCTCGATGACCTCATGCGCCTCCTCCAGCAAATGGATCTTGAGCGACTCGTGAGTCTGCTCCTGGTCCCAGGGGCAACCGTCCTCGCTGCGCAGCCGCGCCATGACCGCGACCACACCGGCCAGGGCGGCCCCTGCGCGGCGCAAGATGGGGGCCGCGTGAGCGGCGGTGAGATCGTCGGGCGGACGCAACGGGGGTGGGCGGGCGGAAAAGAATGAGACCCGGGCGCCTCTTCGGGCGAGCTCGAGCACGCGTTGGGAGCTGGGGTCTGCCACCAGAGCCCAATTCGTCGCTCCCACCTCCGGCTCGTGGACGAGCTCCCCACAGTCCACGCCGGCCGCCTCCAGCCGCGCTCTCAGGGGGTGCTGCGGGTGCTCGAACAGGACACGCTCGCAGGAGAGCAGCGCATCGAGCTCGCCGAGGGTGAGCAGGCTCGTCTCGTCGGGAGCCAGCGGAACCACCAAGAGCGACATCGAAATCCCTTATCCCGGAGTTTTAGGGGACTCAGCGCTAAGAAAACTTGACGCTGGGGCGCTCAAAACGCGGCCCCCCGATTTTTTAGGGGCCTCAGGGTGCCCAAAAGGGCACTCGGAGGCGCTCAAAACGCGGAGGGGGTCACTCCGCCGGGCTCTCCTCGGCCCCCGGTACGTCCTCTGCCGTGGCATCCACTATCTGCTGGGTCTTCAGGTCCAGCTCGCCGTAGCGGGGGTTGACCTCGATGTCGGCGTCCTTGTAGGCGCCGGTGATCCAGTCCTGCCACACCTGCTCGGGTGACACTCCGCCGACCTCGGCCGCGATCTGGTCCTTGACCGCCTCGTATGGCTGGGCGCGGCGGCCCTCGACCTTGATGATGTGGAAGCCGAACTCGGTCTCGACCGGACGGGAGACCTTGCCGATCTCAAGCGATTTGATCGCCTCGCCGAAGGGCGCGACGTAGCCGGCCGGGTCGGCCCACCCGAGGTCACCACCCTGGGCAGCCGAGCCGTCCTGAGAGAACTCCTTGGCCAGGGAGGCAAAGAGAGCGTCCACCTTCGCGGCAGGGGCGTCCTGGAGCTGTGAGTAGAGCTTGTCCGCTTGCTTCTTGGCCCCCGCCTGCTCAACCTTGAGGAGAATGTGGGAGGCGCGCACCTCCTGGTAGTCGCCCTTGTGCTCGTCGTAGAAGGCCCGCAGCTCGTCTTCGGGCGGTCCCTCGTCCTCGGCCACCTTTGTCCTGAGCTCCTGCTCGAGCACCTGATCCTCCACGAACCGCTTCAGCAGTGAGGCGCTGAGGCCTTGCTGCTCGAGCGCATCCTGGAACTTCTGCTCGTCGGCACCGAACTGAGCCTTGATCTGCTCCAGTTGATCGGCCACGTCGGCTGCGGGAATCGCCACGCCGAGGTCGTCGGCCCGGGTCTGGAGCACAACACGGCGGATGAGGCGGGAGAGATAGCCCTGCTCGAACAGGCGGCGAGCCTTCCCCTTGCCGTTCTGCTGGCTGAGCTGGTCGAAGGCCTGCGTGTCCTCGAACGTGCCGAGCGCGTCGGTGATGGTTCCGGCGGAGATGTCGTCGGCGCCCACCGAGGCGGCGGTCGAGCCCGAGGGGCTGCCCGGCCCCCCTCCTCCCCCGCAGGCGGCGGCGAGAAAGGCGACGGTAACAAGCGTACAGAGTTGTCTTTTCATGGTTATGAGATTAGCTGGTCAAGAATCTTTGTGACCCACGCCACCACGCCCGTCTTGGGCACGAGCCGTTCGGGCACGAGCAGGGTCCGGATCTCAGGCCTGAAGCGGGCCTCGGGAAGAAGGCGCTCGAGGCGGACCTGGCGGGAATCCTCCAGCTCCACAGGCCTGATACGCAAGTTGCCCGCCACGGTGGCCGCCTCGGTGATGCCCGCGTCCGACATGAGTCGTCTGAGCCCGGCGACTTCGAAGAGCGACTCGACCGGTGCGGGCACGGGAGCGCCGTAGCGGTCCTCGAGCTCTTTTCTGACCTCATCCAGGTCCTCGGCGCTGCGTGCCGAGGCCACCTTGCGGTAGGCCTCGAGCCTCAGGTTCTCGTCGGCCACGTAGGTCTTGGGGATGAACGCCTGCAGCGGGAGATCGATCCTGACCTCGAGCTCCTCCCGCCACGGCTGCCCCTTGGCCTCGTCCACCGCCTGAGCCACGAGCTTGACGTAGAGATCGAAGCCCACCTCCGAGATGTGACCGTGCTGCTCGGCCCCCAGCAGGTTGCCGGCGCCCCTGATCTCCAGGTCGCGCATAGCGATGCGAAAGCCGGACCCGAGCTCGGAGTGCTCGGCAATCGTCTTGAGCCGCTCGTGCGCGCCCTCGGTGAGCGAGAGGGTGGGGGGAAAGAACAGATAGGCATAGGCGCGCTCGTGGGCCCTGCCCACGCGGCCCCGGAGCTGATACATCTGGGACAAGCCCAGGAGGTCGGCCCTCCCCACGATGAGCGTGTTGACAGTGGGAATGTCGAGCCCCGACTCGATGATCGTGGTGCATACCAGCACGTTCGTCTTCGACTCTCCGAAATCGAGCATCGCCTGCTCCAGGGCGCGCTCGTCCATCTGACCGTGGGCGATGCCGATGCGGGCCTCGGGCACCAGCTCGCGCAGGTTCCGGGCCGCCGTCTCGATCGTCGCGACCCGGTGGTGGACGTAGAAGACCTGTCCGTCGCGCAACAGCTCGCGACGCACCGCCGAGGACATGATCTCGTCATCGTGGTCACCGACGTAGGTCATCACCGGATGCCGGTTCTCGGGAGGAGTGTCGACGATCGACATATCCCTGATGCCCGACATCGCCATCTCGAGCGTGCGCGGGATCGGCGTTGCGGTGAGTGTGAGGATGTCGACGCTCGCCCGCAGCTCCTTGAGCTTCTCCTTCTGCTGCACGCCGAAGCGCTGCTCCTCGTCGACCACCACGAGGCCGAGGTCGTGGAAGGCCACACCCTCCTGCAGCAGCTTGTGAGTGCCGACCAGGACATCGATCTTTCCTGCGGCGAGGTCTTGGAGCACCTGGCGCGACTCCGCCTGAGACAAAAAGCGCGACAGCATCGCAACCCGCACAGGAAACTCTCTGAAACGCTCGACGAAGGTGGCATGATGCTGCTGCGCCAGGATCGTCGTCGGCACCAGCACCGCAACCTGCTTGCCGGCCGCCACTGCTTTGAACGCGGCCCGGACCGCGATCTCGGTCTTGCCGTAGCCGACGTCGCCGCACACGAGCCGGTCCATGGGCCCGGGCCGCTCCATGTCGTCCTTGACCTCGTCCACGGCCCGGAGCTGATCAGGAGTCTCCTCATAGGGAAACGACTCCTCGAGCTCGCGCTGCCACGGTGTGTCGGGCCCGAACGCAAATCCCGCAGCCCTGATCCTGCGAGCGTAGAGGGCCACCAGCTCCTGCGCGATCTCACGCGCTCTGCGCCTGACCCGCGACTTGGTGCGGGCCCAGTCGCCCGAACCGAGGCGATTGATCTTGGGCGCCTCGCCCCCTATGTACTTGGATATAAGGTCGATCTGATCGCTGGGCACGTAGAGGCGGTCGCCCTTGGCGTAGGAGATCACGAGGTACTCGCGGTGAACGCCCAAGAGGTCCCTGTCCACCATCCCCACGAACGTGCCTATCCCGTGCACCTCGTGCACGACGTGGTCGCCCTCTGCCAGATCGAGGGGGCCGGCCATCTGACGGCGGCGCGCCTGGATGCGCTTCCGGGCCGCCCCCGAGCGGCGGCCGGTGATGTCGGACTCGGCGACCAGCGCGAGCCGGGCGCTCGGGAGCACGAAGCCACGATGCAGCTCTGCCACCACGATCGAGCCGCCGGGAGCCGAGTCGGCCTCGGGAGCGAACTCGGCCGCGGCCAGCTCCAACCCGGCCGCCTTGAAGTTCGCTTGAAGCCTCTGCGCCGTTTCCGGCAACGACGCAGCGACCACTGCCCGGTAGCCGTTGCGGACGAGTCCCGCCAGCCGTTCGACGAGGACCTCGGGCTTGCCCGCCGCCTGCGTCCAGGTGTCGACTTCGAGGCTGTCCGAGCCCGGCTCGGAGAAGCTCGACAAGAGCGTCACCGACGAGGCCCGTTCGAGCACTCGCTCCAGCGGGGCGAAGTGCTCGCCCTCGAGCCCAGAGATCTCGCTCCACTCCTCGACCTGCTCGAGCACCTCATCGGCCCGGTCCCTGACCCGCTTCGGCTCGAGGATGAGAACGGGGGACCCCGGGGGCAGAAAGGTGGTAAGGGGCTCGAGCGAGACGAGCCTTTGCAGCAGGCGCTCGGCGCCCGGCACCAGCACTCCCTCTGCGAGCTGAGCCAGCGCTTCCTCGGGCTCCTCTCGATTCAGGCGGGCGGCCTGCTCCCGTGTCGCCTCGTCGGTCAACAACTCCCGGCAGGCGACCACCTCGGCCCCCTCGACCTCCTCGAGGGAGCGTTGCGAGGCGAGGGCGAACTGGCGCAGAGAGGTGATCTCGTCGCCCCACAGCTCGGCCCGCAGGGGTCGCTCCTGGGCGGGCGGAAAGACGTCGAGGATGCCTCCCCGCACAGCGAACTCTCCCCGGCGCTCGACGATGTAGTTGCGCTCGTAGCCGAGCTCGACGAGCCGGGCCGTCACCTCGTCCAGCGAGATCTCGGCGCCGCGCCGCAGGACCAGCGCCTGGAGGTCACCTCGAGGCGGCGCCACCAACTGAGTGGCGCCCTGAGCGGTCGCCACTGTGACGTAGGGGCCTCCTCGCCGCAGGCGGTTGAGGACATCGAGGCGGCGGCCCATGGTCTCGACCGAGGGCGACACCGGCTCGCCGGGGAGCACCTCCCAGCCGGGGAAAACCTGCGCGCCGCTGCGGCCCAAGAACGCTTGGACATCGCGTGCGAGCTGATCCGCCTCCTCCGTGCGCGCCGCCACCGCCAGCACGGGGGCGTCGAGATGCCGGGCGATTGACGCGAGCAGGAAGGGCCGAGCGGCCTCGGCAACGGTCACGGCTCCGGGCGCGTCGAGCAGAGCCCGGACGCGCTCGTCGGGCAGATGGTCGAGCAGGGGAGCCAGCGATGCCACTACGAAGGGGATTCTAAACTGCGTTTCACAGCCGAGTGGTGGTGAGATGATCTATATGACCATCTGACCACCACTCGGCGATAATGCTCAGTCGCCGAGGTACTCCACCGCCCGCAAGTGGACCTCGTGCGCGATGGGCACAATCGCCTCCTGCTCCTTCTTGTCGAGCTGTTCGACGAGCTCGAGCATGCGGGCGTCGGCCTGTTGCACTTCCTCAGGTGAACGTTCTTCGCCGAGGGCCACTCCGAGATCGTGAAGCACCGCGCGCGCCTCGATCAGCTCGGGCGACGCGACCGGGAGCCCGGCAGAGTGCAGCGCGGCTCGTAACGGCGTGGGGATGTCCGTGGCGAAGACCACTCCGGAGGCGAAGGCCAGGAGGCACACCAGCGCGGCGGCCATCAGGACGGCTCGCTGGGAGCGGCCGCGGCGGCGTTCCAGCTCCATGAATCGCTTGCCCGCCTCCGCGCGCGCTCGCACCCGCTGCACGCGATCGTCGGCCGGCTCCACGGAACTCGAGACGAGCGCGGCCCTCAGTTCGTGAAGAAGGGTCTCCTCGTCGCCGCGCCTCATGAGTACTGCTCCGCCATCAGGGCACGCAGGCGGGTCAGCGCGCGCGACTGCGCCATGCGCACCGCTCCGGGTCTGCGACCCAGCACCTCTCCTGCTCCTTTGGCGTCGAGCCCGCCGACCACCCTGAGTTCCAGCAGCTCGCGATCGTCCTCGGGGAGCCGCTCGAAGGCGGCTCTGACATGGTCTTTCTCTTCGAGCGCAAGGACCTCCTCGGCCGGGCCGGGGTTGAGATCGGCCTGATCGTGCTCACCCAGGGCGATCTGCCGCGCCGACGCCCTATGGGCCTCCAGCAAAACGTTTCTGAGAATTCCGTAGAGCCACGCGTAGACGCCTCCACCCCGCCAAGTGAACCGGTCGATGCGCTCGTAGGCGCGAGCGAAGGCCTCACTTACGGCATCGTCCGCAGCCTCACGGCTGTTGAGGCGGCGCGCGGCGTAGGTCAACAGGGGCGCGTAGGTATCCCTGTAGAGGGCTTCCCAGGCGTCGGGGTCGCTGCGTTTAGCTCGCTCCACGAGAACCCTCAACTCTTTCTCTGACCGTGGTTGCCTCTCGTTCCTCCTGCTCACGTCGTCCTTCTATGACCGCGACCGGGTGTTCATCACACTTTTGATTGAAGCTTGCCAAGGCAGGAGCGGGGCCCGGCTCGACAGATCGTGAATCTACCGTTTTTAGATCTTGTTGTGACGCTCGGCCGAGCAGCCGCATAAGTGGGACGAGAGCTCTCTGCAGGACGACAGTGGCCCACGACCCTACGAAAAGGGAATCACAACGTGACCAAGTCACTGCTACGGATAGTGATGCTCATGACTCTGGCTCATGGGCCTTGCCGGCGCAGGAAGCGCCTCTGCGCACGGTAGCGACGGCGACGGCGACTTGCCCAAGGGCAAGAAGCTTCGAGCAATCTCCTACATCGATCCGACCCCGGGCTGCCCACGGCAAACCCGAGCGTGCGCGACAACTCCTCGTGTGAGAGCCCGGACCGGGACGACCGGCAGCGGCTCAGCACCGCCAGCAAGGACCGCAACGTTCACAACGACGCCTGTCTGGTGACGCGCGGCAAGAAGGTCAGCCGCCCGGTGGCGTTCGTCTCCACAGGCGTTGGCTACATCAGCGCCTGTCCCGACCCCGACCTAACGGGTCCCGAGACCGCCCGCACCGAGGACACCGATGGCGACGGCCTTGCCGATGTCTGCTACCTGAGCTCATACGAGGAAGCCAACGAGGAGTTCCACACTCGGCTGAACAACTATGACGACCCCGGCCGCCAGCACGTGACGTTCTGTTACGACCGTGACGAAGACGGCTGTGACGACGCCGGAAACCGTGTAACGGACCACATCACGATCAAGTGGCTCGACAACTAGCAGCGAGATCGCGCTAGCGGACGACCGCAGGGCCCGAGGCCGGTTTTCCGACAAAGGGAGGCCGGCATCGGCGCGCGCCGGCCCGCTAGCCGTACCGCGCAAGGTGGTCAAACGCGGACCGAGGACGTTTCACCACCGAATCCGGTGGTCAAACGCGGACCGAGGACGTTTCACCACCCTTCTGCGGAGCTCGGCTCATGCTAGCGGCGCTCGTTGACCTCGTTCATCGCCCGCTCGGCCCCCACCTCGACCACACGCTCCACGGCATCGGCCGCGGCCGAGATCAGCGAAGGCAGCTCCTTGCGCTCCGAAGAAGAGAACCGCGCCAGCACGAAATCAACGGGATCCTGCCGGCCCGCCGGGCGGCCGATGCCGACTCGGACACGTAGGAAGTCCTTGGAGGAGAGGTGGGACGCGACGGAGCGCAGGCCGTTGTGTCCGGCGGTGCCACCACCGGACTTGACGCGTACGACCCCGAAGGGGATGTCGAGCTCGTCGTGAACGACAACGACTTGTTCAGGCGGGACGCGATAGAAGCGCGCCAGCCCGCTCACCTGGCCGCCCAACTCGTTCATGAATGAAGTAGGGCGCGCCAGCACCACCGTCACCGAGCCGAGTCGCGCCTCTGCCGCGAGACAACCGCTGCGGTGGCGCTTCAACTGAACCCCCGAGCGCGCGGCCAGCTCGTCGAGTACCTGCGCCCCAGCGTTGTGACGGGTCGCGGCATATCGTTCGCCGGGATTTCCTAGTCCGGCGATGACGAGCCTGTTGCCGTCGGGGCGCACCCGCCACAACGGTGACATGAAGGCCTGAACTGAGGCGGGGCTTAAGAGGACTCGGGCTGAGACTCGCCGTCGTCGCCGGGCTCCGCGTCCCCGGCCTGGTCCGAGGCGGCGGCGTCCTCGTCCGAGACCTCCTCTTCGGCCGCTTCGGCGAGGGCATCCACGCCTCCGGCGGCCTCGATCGCGGCCGCCGCTTCCATTGCCTCGAGCTCCTCCTGGGAAACGGGCGCAAGGACGGATGCGACCACCGTCTCGGGATCGGTGAGGATCTCGAAACTCGCCAGGGACGCGAGGTCCGAGACGCGCAGGGAATCTCCGATGGCGAGTCCTGAGACGTCCGCGGCGACGAATTCCGGCACCTCGGTGGGCAGGCACGTGACGTGCACAGTGAACAGGGGATTCTCGAGCACTCCGCCCTCATTAACACCGCGTGAGCTGCCCACGACGTGAATGGGCACTTCGACCTCCACGGCCTGAGTGCGGTCGACCCTGACGAAGTCGGCATGCAGCAGTGTTCCCCTGACTGGATCTCTCTGCAACTCGCGGGTCAAGGCCAGCGTGCTCTTGCCCTCGATCTGCAGGTCCAGCAGAACGTTCATGCCGGCGTCCGAGTTGAGGGCAGTGGCAAGCTCACGTCGGTTGACCTGAATGGCGGTGGTTTCAATCCCTCGGCCGTAGATCACCGCCGGCACCTTTCCCTGGGCGCGCACCTTGCGCGCCACTCCCGTGCCGCTCAACTGCTTGAGCTCCGCGTCGATCCTTACCTCAGCCATCGAACTCCTCCATCTTTCACATTCTGGTTATCACATCTGTGAGCGTCGTCTTGTGATCGCTACCCTTACATACCAAGCGAAGCCGTCAGGCCTGGTTCTCTCCGTGGAACAGCTCGGAGACCGAGTCCTCCTCGAACACAGCTTTGATCGTCGACGCGATTGTGGGAGCGATCGACAGCACCACGAGCTTGTCGAGCATTTTCTCGGAAGAGATCGGAAGGGTGTTGGTCACCACGACCTGGCGAATCGGCGAGTTCTTGAGCCTGTCGGTGGCAGGGTCGGACAGCACCGCATGGGTGGCCGCGGCGTAGACCTCGGTGGCGCCCGCTTCAATCAGCGTCTCCGCCCCCCTGACCAGAGTTCCCGCAGTGTCGATCATGTCGTCCACCACCACGCACACCCGGTCGCGGACGTCTCCGACGACGGCGCGCGTCTCGCTGACGTTACGGACATCGTGCCGGCGCTGCTTATGCAGGAACGCAAGCTGACACGCTCGCCCGGCAAACTCACTCATATGTTGCGTCCATTTCTCCGCCAGCCGCACTCGTCCCGCGTCGGGAGTCACCACCACGAAGTCATCGTCGATCAAGTGGGCGAAGTAGTCGGCCAACAACGGCAACGCAGTTAGGTGATCGAAGGGAACATTGAAGAACCCCTGAATCTGGCCCGTGTGAAGATCGACCGACAGAACGCGGTCGACCCCGGCGACCTCATAGAAGTCCGCCACCAGTCTCGCCGTGATCGGCTCGCGGCCCAGCGTCTTCTTGTCCTGGCGCGCGTAGGGAAAGAACGGCACGACCGCGGTTATGCGCTTGGCGGAGGCCCGTTGCAACGCGTCGATCATGATGAGGTGCTGCATGAGGTGGAGATCAACCGGATCGCTTGCGCTCTGGATGACGAACGCATCCTTGCCCCTCACCGACTCTGCGAAGCGAACATAGGTCTCGGAGCTGGCGAAGGTGGAGATCTCGACCTCGCCGAGTTTCATGCCGAGATGGGTGGCGATCTCCTCGGCGAGCCCGCTGTTGGCGGTCCCGCTGAAGAGCATCAGCCTCTTATAGGTGGGGACTTGCATTCACGCCTCCCGGCTGGCTCGACTGAAGGTCTATTGTCGCGGTTCCTCGGGCTCCTCGGTACGCGCCTTGCGCCCCATGCGGTCGCCGCGCCCCAAAATCAGCCGGGCCGGGGCGCCGACCGCCAGCGCATCCTCGGGAACGTCCTTCGTCACCACGGCCCCCGCGCCTGTGGCGGCCCGCTCTCCCACCGTCACGGGCGCCACCAGCATCGTGCCCGAACCTATGTAAGCGTCGTCCCCGATGACGGTCTCCTGCTTGGTGTGACCGTCCCAATTGCAAGTAACCGTGCCGGCTCCGACGTTGACCCCCGCGCCCAGGAGTGCGTCTCCTACATAGGAGAGGTGGTTGACCTTGCTGCCGGGGCCGAGCACCGAGTTCTTGAGCTCGACGAAAGATCCCGCCTTGGCGCCCTGTTCGAGGCGCGTGCCGGGCCGGAGCGAGGCGAAGGGTCCGACCGAGACCTCCGAGCCCACGTCCGAGGACAAGACCACCGAGTAGCCGACCGTCGCACCCGCCCCAACGCTCGAATCGACGATGCGAGTGTGCGGCCCGATCTCGGCATTCGAGTCTACGTGAGTTGCACCCTCGAGGAAAGTGAACGGGTGGATGATCGCATCCCTCCCGATCGTGACCGTCGCATCGATATAGGTCACATCGGGGTCGATCACCGTCACGCCCTCGAGCATCCAGCGCTCGCAAGCCCTGTGCCTCAGCACTTTTGACACCAACGCCAGATGGGCGCGCGTCTTGACGCCCACGATCTCGCCGGAATCGGTGCGCTCGGCGTGAACGCTGTGTCCCTTTAGACGAAGAAGCTCGACAACGTCGGGAAGGTAGTACTCGCCCTGAGAGTTCTCCGCGTCCACCTGTGAGAGGACCGATCTCAGCGCGGCCGCATCGAACGCGTACACGCCCGCGTTCACCTCCCGCACCTCACGCTCTTCGGGGCTCGCATCGCGCTCTTCGACGATCCTTGTGGGATCGTCCCCGGCCCTGATCACGCGCCCGTAACCGGTGGGGTCCTGCATCAAAGCGGTCAGGACGGTGACTCCTGCGGAGCGCTCGGCGTGCGCCTCGAGCAGCGCGGCGAGAGTCTGCGTCGACAGCAGGGGTGTGGCGCCCTGCACGACCAGAAGCACGGCACTGTGAGTGGACGCGACCTCGAGCGCGACCCGGACGGCGTCGGCGGTGCCCCGGGGGCTCTCCTGAACGACGTAGGAGACGTCCGCGACCAGGGCCTCGGTTGCGATCGCCGCCTTGATCTCCTCGATCCTGCGGGAGCAGACCACGATCCGGTCGTCGAGGGTGAGGGGATCGAGCGCAGCAAGCACGTGAGCCAGCAGCGGCCGGCCGGCGGCCATCTGGAGGACCTTGGGAACGCTCGACTTCATGCGTTTCCCGTCGCCGGCGGCGAGCACAACCGCAGTCGCTTGAGCTTGTCCCACGATCACCTCCTCTATACCGGAACGCTGCCCCGCCTGGACTCGAACCAGAACTTAGGGATCCAAAATCCCTCGGGCTGCCACTTACCCCACGGGGCAATTGCAGGGCGAAAACTAGCCTACGACGACGCCCGCCCCAGGCGGCCCATGCCTTGGACATGGGGCCGGGAGCGAACTTTGTGGCCGGGACCACCTGGGGCGTGGTTTACGGCTCAATGTTCGAGGCAGGAGGGCCGAAGGCACGAACTTTGTGGCCGGGACCACCTGTGGCGTGGTTTTCGGCGCAAAGTTCGAGAGGCCGGCGGTCGTGGGGGCCGGTTTGACTAACGCTAACCCGGCTCGACGCATATCGGTCGCGACGAGACCACCGCTACCCTCTCAAAGACCCCCTTCACCCCTGCGGCCACCTCGTGGGCGTGCTCCCTGCTCTTGGCGAGGGCGAACAGCGTGGGACCGGAGCCCGACAGGCTCGCACCCAGCGCGCCGGCATCGAGCAGGGCGGCCTTGGCCCGGGTGAGCTCCGGCCTGAGCTCGAACGCCACCGGCTCGAGGTCGTTGTGCAGCAGCCCTGAGAGGCGCGCCAGGTCTCCGGCGGCCAGGGCTTCGAGCGGCGGCTCCGGCTCGTAAGCCGGGGCGCCCGGAGACCACGCCCGGTACACCGCGGCGGTGGAAAGGGGCTGGGAGGACATCCCCAGCACGAACCACAGCGACTGCGGCGCCTCCACCTTCCTCACGACCTCACCCCGCCCGGTCGCGAGCGCGGCGCCGCCGACGAGGCAGTAGGGGACATCGCTTCCGAGCTCGGCCCCCAGGCGGCCCAGCTCCGCTTCAGAGAGCCCGGCCGCCCACAGC
>DASRPA010000054.1:0-45736 GCA_035646635.1 Actinomycetota bacterium
GATCCGCCGAAACGTCCCCTCGAGGTCGATCGTCCTGCCCGCAGTGGTCGGCTGAAGAGAGCCGGTCACCGCGTCTGCGATGGTCCGAACCAGGTCCTCGACCAGCGACATGGTGTCGTGGTAGTCGGCGTAGGCCTCGTATGCCTCCAGCATCGTGTACTCGGGGTTGTGGCGAGAGGAGACCCCCTCGTTGCGAAAGCTGCGGTTGAGCTCGTAGACACGCTCCAGGCCCCCGATCAGGAGCCGCTTGAGGTAGAGCTCGGGCGCGATCCGAAGGTACAGGTCCATGTCGAGGGCGTTGTGATGGGTCTGAAAGGGCCGCGCCACTGCCCCGCCCGCGAGAGGGTGCAGGATAGGGGTCTCGACCTCGATGAAGCCCCTTTCCTCGAGCAGGCGGCGCGCTGCTGCGTTGGCCGCCGCCCGCCCCGTCACAACCTCTCTCGCCGCGGGGTTGACGAGGAGATCGAGATAACGCTGCCGATAACGGCTCTCGACCTCGGTCATCCCGTGCCACTTCTCCGGCATCGAGCGCAGGCAGGGGGCGAGCACGATGACCCTCGCCACCTTGAGCGACAGCTCGCCCCTGCGAGTGGTGACCACCTCGCCCTCGGCCCCCACCACGTCGCCCACGCTCAGGCGGCCGAACTCCTCCATTGCGTCCTCACCGAGGACGTCTTGCGAGGCGAACAGCTGGATGCGGCCCGAGGCATCCTCCAGGTCGGCGAACGCGAGCTTGCCGTGTGTGCGAACCGTTCGCAGGCGGCCGGCGATCGAGGCTGTCGCACCGGTCTCAGCCCCTGCTGCCAGATCCGAGAAGCGCTCCCTAAGCCGGTCCACGCCGGAAGTGCGCTCGAATCGGTAGGGGTAGGCGTCCGAGCCCTCCGTCACGGTGAGGTTCGGACCGCGTTGAGCTCGAAGATGAGCTTGAGGCCCTGGAGAGTGAGGTGCGGCTCGATCTGCTCGATGCGGTTCGAGTGCTCGATAACGGCTCCCGCGTGTCCGCCGGTTGCGACCACCCGAGCGCTCCCGCCGAGCTCCTTGGTGACCTGCTCGACAAGACCGTCGACCAGTGCCGCGGTGCCGAAGACGATTCCGGATTGGACCGCCGTAACCGTGTTCTTACCGATGACGTGAGCCGGCGCCACGAGCTCGACCCGGCGGATCTGCGCCGTCAACTGGAACAGGGCCGTCGCCGCAGTCTCTATCCCCGGGGCGATGGCCCCTCCCAGATACTCGCCGCGAGCCGAGACCGCGTCGACGGTGATGGCGGTGCCGAAGTCGACGATCACGACCGGCTCGCCCGGATAGAGCGCGCTCGCCGCAACCGCGTTGACGATGCGGTCGGCCCCCACCTCGCGCGGGTTGTCGGTCGCCACCGCCACCCCGGTCTTCGTGCCCGGCTCGACCACGACGGCGGCGAAGCCAAAATAGCGCAGGGTCATCGATCTCAGCTCCTGAGTGGCGCGGGGAACCACCGACGAGATCGCCACGCCGGTGATCTCGTTGTCGAACGACAGCCCGGCCAGCGCCAGGAAGTCTCCGAAGATCAGCGCCAGCTCGTCGGCGGTACGGGCCTGAAGCGTCGAGATGCGCCACTCGTGCGCGAGCTCGTCGCGGCGAAAGACCCCCAGGTGGGTCTGGCTGTTGCCGACGTCGACCGCAAGCAGCACGTCAGCCCCTCCCCGGATGTGCGGTCAGATTGTCGATGAGGCGAGCCTCGCCGACCCTGGCCGCCACCACCAGCAGGACGGGGCCTTCATCCTGGGGTGCCTTGAATGAGTGAGGGTCCACGGCGCGAGCGTAATCTGGCTCCACCCCCCGCTGCGCGGCGAGGACCTCCTGCATGGCCCTCTCCGCCTCCTCCACCGTGGCCCCATCTTCGATGCGCTCACGCCCGGTCAGCAATGCCCGGTGCAGAGCGGCGGCGTCGGCACGCTGCGACCTCGAGAGGTAGGCGTTGCGGCTCGAGAGGGCGAGTCCGTCCGGCTCCCTGACCGTGGGACAGACGGTGATCGACACTCCGTAGGACAGATCCGCTACGAGTCGGGCGATGACGGCGTTCTGTTGCGCATCCTTCTGGCCCAAGAAGAGCGTGTCCGGGCGCACGATGTTGAGCAGCTTGGCCACGACCGTGCACACGCCCTGGAAGTGAGAGGGGCGCGCCGCCCCCTCGACGATCTCGGACAGACCCGCCACCGTCACCGTCGTCACGCCGGACTCCATCGCCATCTCCGCCGCGTTGGGTGCGAACACGACATCGGCGCGTTCCTGCTCGCAGGTGGCGAGATCCGCGCTCTCGCCTCGCGGGTAGGCGGAGAAGTCCTCATGAGGCCCGAACTGAAGGGGGTTGACGAACAGGCTGACCACCACCGCGTCGACCGCCTGCCGGGCGGCCCTCAGCAGCGAGCGGTGGCCGTCGTGAAGCGCTCCCATGGTGGGGACCAAGCCGATGGCGCCGGCAGAACGCCTCGGGGCCAGCTCTGCCCTCACCTCGTCCACGGTCCTCACGACCTTCACGCCGACTCCAGCAGCGCCCGGATCGAGGTGTGCGCGTCCTCGGGCAGCCTGCGGAGGCGGGCCACTCCTTCCAGGATCAGGGCTGCGACGCGCACATAGTCGCCCTTGAGCTCGGGGGCGTAAGCATCGAACGAGGCGAGGTGGCGGGCCACCGTCTCCGCCTCGCCGCGCACGAACGGACCGGTCAGCGTGACGCCCTGTCCCTCTAGAGAGTTCGCCAGGGTGCCGGAGACGAGGGGGGCGAGCACCGCGGGGCCGTCCTCAACCCCGATCGACTCGAGCATGGCGGAAGCACTCGACATCAGGGCCCTGAGCCCGGCCGAAGTTGTGACCGCGGCCGCGTGCCATAGTGGCCGATGCTCTTCGGCCACCCATACCGGGGTGCCCTCGAGCTCATCCGACACCAGGGAGAACGCCCACGGGCGGGCCCCCCCAGACGTGGTTACTCCCCAGGCCGAGCCGGGCAGCCTTGCCACTGCCGTATCGACGTCGGGCAGGGCCTGGACGGGATGCAGCGCGCACGCATAGGCCCCCATGGCGAGCGCAGCTCGCAGGGGGCCGAGGCCCAGCGAGCCGGCGAAGTGACAAACGGTGGTTCCGGGGCTCACACGCTCGGCCACAACGTCGGCGACCTCTTCGATAGCGTCATCGGAGGTGCCTATCAGCACGACATCCGAGTCCGGCAGCTCCCTTACATGGTCGAAGACGCCTGCGTCGAGCCTCGCCGCCGCGGCGCGGGCTGAGACCTCGGTCCTGGACGCAACTCCGGAGATGCTGTGGCCGCGCCGGGCCAGCAGCAGGGCGACCGCGGTTCCGACCGAGCCGGCACCGATCAACGTCACACGGAGGCTCGGCGCGGCCACCAAATTTCGGCTCCCGTCGGTTTCGGTGCCGTCCATTGGTTACCGGTGGCTCCCGCTCGTGCGCCGCATCAGGTCCATCAGGTCACCAGCCTAGTGGCGGGGGCTGCCGCCGGCGGTATCGCCGGGCTGATCAGGTGGTCAGAAGCGAACCGTGGACGTTTGCCCACCCCTCGCTGAGGATCCCGATCGACGGGCCCCGGCGCTCACCCCGGCTTCACCGTCAACGTGTAGCGACCCCTATTCGTCACCCAGGCGCTGGCGTGAAAGTAGTGGACCGCGCTTTTCTTGGCGTGAAAGAACACCGTCGCATCGGATTTGTCGGGCTCCGCCGCAGCGCGCAGGAGCCGGCAGGAGCCGCGCCGGCGAAAGCAGCCCGCCTCCAGCTGCCAGACCTCCTTCGTCTTCGGCTTCCACACCCACAAGTCGAGGTCCGTGCCCCGCGGCCCGTCGAGGGAAACCGCGTACCGACGTCCCTTTACCAGCCGCTTCCTGTAGACATCGTTGACATCGGAGGGCCACTCGACACGCCCCGAGGCGCGCCGGCGAATGCCCCGGGCGCCCTCGATGCCCCCGTCGTGCCTGGGCGTGGCGCCCTTGGTGGAGCCGGAACGGGCCGCGGCCGCGTTGACCCGGCCGTTCGTGACCGTGAAGCTCCCCCTCCGGGCGCCGCCCGGGAACGCCCACAGCTTGCGCAGGCGACCGTCCCCGGGCCGGTCGGCCGAGTTCAGAAGCGCGTTCTTGATAGCGCGCGCTCCCCACGATGGATGTGAGGACTTGACCAGTCCCGCCACGCCCGCTACGTGCGGCGCCGCCATCGAAGTCCCGTTGAAGGTCTTATAGGGCTTGCCAACGAGGGGCGTGGTGCTGAGGACATCCACCCCGGGTGCGGCGAGGTCGACCGAGGTGCGCCCCCAGTTCGTGAACGCGCACCGATAACGCGCCAGCTTGATCGCACAACCCGTGTAGTAGGCGAGGTGATCGCGATGGTTCGTGGCCGCCACCGAGACGATGTTGCGCAGCGTGTAGCTGGCCGGATAGGTGGGAGAGCCTCCCGTGAAGAGGTCGTTGTCCAGGCTGTCGTTGCCTGCGGCTGCGACGGCGAGAACGCCGCTGCGACCCAGCTTCTTGAAGGCGGCTCGCTCGAGAGGTGAGTACTGCCGGCTCCCGAAGCTGGCGTTGACGATGTCCGCTCCCTCGGAGCGAGCATAAGCGAGGGCTTCCAGGAGATTCTTGAGGGTCCCGGCCATCACGTCTGCGGAGCCATCGCCGTCGGAGTCGATTGCCTTCATGAAACGCAACACCATCACGGAGCAGCCGGGGCATACCCCGACGACATCGCCCTCCCCAGAGAGGTTGTTGATCTCCGCGGCAATCGTGCCGGCGACGTGAGTGCCGTGGTCGTAACCGATGATCCGGCTATCGCTGGAAACAAGCGTTCCGTTGTCTCCGGGGAAGTTCCACCCGTTGACGTCGTTCTTGTAGCCGTTGTTGTCGTCGTCCCCGCCCACCGGCGGGTCGTTGTTCACCCACAGGCTCTGATCCAGGTCGGGGTGGGAGACGTCGAGGCCGGCGTCGAGCACCGCAATCACCGTCTTGGGTGAACCCGTCTCCTTGGCCCATGCCTGCACCGCGTCGATATCCGAGTCACGATCTCCTCTGGCCGTGAGGGGGGGAGGATCGGCGACGGGGTGAGCCTGACCAGTGTTGTGCAGACCCCACAGGTCCCCAAAACGTTCGTCCGTCGGGATGACCTGGCTGGAGAAGATCAGCTTGTTGGGCTCGGCAAATACGCCCCTCGCCGAGAGCTTCCCCAAGGCCGTCCCGACCCGCATCCCCTCTGAAAGCTTCAGCAGCTGCACCCCAAAGGCGGGGATCGACGCAGCTATGCGGGCTCCGGGCAGACCCAAGGCGGCGGTCCTGGCGGAGGGAGTGTGGCGAGCGAGCCGCTTCGGCATACGCACTAGAACCTGGCCCGGAACCCACTCGCCTCGCGGCGCCAAAAGATCGGGCTTGACGAGGGCAGACGCCCGGCTCACCCTCGTTCTCTCCACCGACTTCTCCCCGGTTCGTCCCACGCTCGCAGGCTGGGCCAGAGAGAGGGCGGACGGCGTCAGGGCCAAGAGAAGTGCGGCTGCTGCCGTTCTGAGCACGAGCGGCCTCCTGTGGATCTAGATGATGGGGCTTTTGTCCAGAGTGCGGCATCTTATCCAGATAAGCCGCCCGCCCCCGACAGGGTGGTAAATGTCCGCGGTCACTCTTGAAGCGCGATCCTCCAGCGGATCGCTCCGGGTTTACCCACAGCTTTCTGTGTGTGAGTGTCCACGGTCCTCTTTCGCCACCCCCCGGCCGCTAGAGAAGGCTTCACAGCGACCTCAGAAGGGTTCCATCACCTCGACCGAGCCCTCGGCCTCATCGAGCCAGCCGTCCAGGCGATCACCCCAGGGATCGGTGATGGCGGGCTCAAGCTCGAGCAGCGGCACCAGCACGAAGGCCCGCTGCGTCATACGCGGATGGGGAATCTCGAGCTCGTCCTCGGAGATCTTTTCGTCCCCGTAGAGCAGGACATCGAGGTCCGCGACGCGCGGCCCCCACTTGATGTCTCCCGGCTCCCGCCCCAGCCGCCGTTCGATGGCCTTGCACGCCTCGAGCAGCTTCCGAGGACCCAGGGTGGTCTCGATCTCCGCCACGAGGTTCACGAAGGAGCGCTGCGGTGGCCCTCCCACCGGGGTGGTCTCGTACAGAGATGATGCTCGAAGCAGCTTCACCTCTGGGGTCTCCGCAAGCAGGCCCACCGCCCGCCGGCAGAAGTCCTTCCGGTCCCCCACGTTCGATCCCGCACCCACGTATCCGACGGTCACAGCAGGGCTCCGCGCCGGAAAGTCGGTCCGCACCGATCGAATGCCACCGTATTCAAGGGGAGGTGCACTTAGGGCCTTTCGATCCGGACGGCCACGTAGTCGAGTTGCTCGTCCACGGGCGGCGACTCCTTAGCGATCTCCACCACCACCTTGGACACCTCGGGAAGGCTCAGGACGTGATCACAAACGAGCCCCGCAACCCGTTCCAGGAGCCTGGCCTCGGTGGCGGCGACCAGCCCAGTGAGATCCTGCACCAAGACACCGTAGTCGATGGTGTCCGCAAGCTCGTCGCTCTGCGCCGCCCGGCTCAGGCTCCGCCACGCCTCAACACCGACCAGCAAGACCTGGGGCCGGCTGCGCTCTTTATCGCTTACTCCCACGTGCGCCGAGACCCGCAGGCCCCGGACGATTATCTGGTCGCTCATCGGCTGTGCATGATCGCTTCGGTCATCCGAACCGCCCTCAAGATGGAGGAGACGTCGTGGCCCCGGACGACGCGAGCTCCCTCGGCGACCGCCCACGCGCACGTCGCCAGCGTGCCCTCGAGACGTTCCTCGAGACTGACGTCGAGCACGTTCCCGATGAACGACTTGCGCGAGGTGCCCACCAGCAGCGGATATCCCAGCGCCGCGATTTCTGCCAGACGGCGAAGGAGGGAGAGGTTTTGGGCGCCGGTCTTGGCGAAGCCGAATCCGGGGTCGAGCAGGATCGAAGCGCGCTCTAGTCCCAGGCGTTCGAGCCTCTGGGCGCGGCCGTCGAGGTAAATGCCCACCTCTTCGACCACATCGCCGTAGTGCGTCAGGGAAGTCATCGTCTCGGGAGTGCCGCGCGAGTGCATGACGACGATCCCGGCGCCGGTTTCCGCAGCGATCTGATCCATCGCCGGGTGCGATGCCTCGCCGGCGGTGTCGTTCACGATCACCGCCCCCGCCTGCACGGCCAGGCGTGCAACCTCTGGCTTGCGAGTGTCTATGGAGATGAGGACATGGCTGCGCTCGCTCAGCTCCGTTATCACTCCCAGCACCCGGGCCAACTCCACCTCCACGGAGACGGGCTCGGCCCCCGGCCTGCTCGACTCGCCACCGACATCCACGATCGCCGCTCCCGCGGCAACCATGTCGAGTCCGTGGGCGACGGCACCCGCCGGGTCGGTGAAGCGGCCTCCGTCTGAGAAGGAGTCGGGAGTCACGTTGAGCACCCCCATGACCACCGCGCGCTCGAGATCGAGCACACGCCCCCGGCAGCGAAGCTTCACACCGTCAGTTGCGGGAGATGAGGCCCATGGCCTCGGCCCGAGTGGCGCTGTTGGAGCGAAAGATGCCGCGCACGGCGGAGGTCACGGTCTGGGCGCCGGGCTTTCTCACCCCTCGCATGCTCATGCACAGGTGCTCGGCCTCCAGGACGACCAGCACACCGCGGGGAGTCAGGGCGCCCTCGAGCGCATCCGCGATCTCGGTAGTCAGGCGCTCTTGCACCTGTGGCCTCTTAGCGAGGACGTCGACCAGCCGGGCGAGCTTCGACAGACCCGTTATCTGCCCCTCCTTGTTCGGGATGTAGGCGATGTGGGCCCGGCCGAGGAAGGGAACCAGGTGGTGCTCGCACATGGACGCAAAGGTTATGTCGCGCACCATGATCATCTCGTCGTGGCCGACGTCGAAGAGGACATCTAGCTCGGCCTGGGGATCGGCGCCCAACCCCCCGAAGATCTCGGCATACATATCGGCGACTCGCTCGGGCGTGCGGGCGAGCCCTTGGCGCTCCGGGTCCTCGCCGATGGCCTCGAGCAAGGCCCGGACGCACTCGGCGATGCGGACGTGGTCGAAGACGCGCCGCTCTCGGCGAGCCCCCAGCACCTCGATCCTGTCGTCCATCTCTGAGCTCACGACTTTTACGGTAACCCGCCCTGACTGAGCGCGGGTTCTAGCAAAAGATTGCAAAAGGACCCGGCCTCCAAACAAATGGGGGCCGGGTCCTGCTGCTCTTAGATCAACCTGGGTGCTTACGCCGGGCGGTGAAGCTGCCCGCGGATCGCACCGTCGGGGTAGGTCTCGTTGTGAAGGTTGACGTACCACCGGCTGGGCCGCTGCTTGATGGCCCGCACGCGCCTCTTGGCGACCTTGGCGCACGCCGAGTAGTAGTCGTTGTCACTGATGGGATCCCCGTCGAACAAGGTCACCTTGACCGGGCCCGCCACTCCTGCGGGGCCCTTGTGGATGTGGCCTGCGGCGGGGTTCTGGATGCGGCTCCACGCCACCCAGTAGCAGATCTTGCCCTTGGCCGGGTAGAGCTTCACCCGGGCATGACCGGACCCGTTGGGGTCGCCCGCTCCCGGCACCTCGGCGTCCCCGCTCAGAGTGGCATTGCGAGGCGTGTACGCCCCCGCTGTGCCTACCAGCACCATCGACACGAACATGCCCGCCACCAACACTGTCGCAAGCAATGAAACGAAACCTCTGCGCATCAGCAAATCCTTCCGTTCGACTCTGGACCCTGTCGGCCCCATTCGGATCTCAAGAGGGTAACGGATGGCCCAATTTTACAAGGGTTTTTTACCGAGTGGTGGATAAAGGTTGCTGTGCAACCACTGACCACCACTCGGCGAGAGGAGGGTGGGCTTAGACCTCCCCGAGGCGGGGTTTCGGCGCAGGCCGGGGCAGGCGATGCCGCCGTGGGGCCTCGGGGGCTTCCCAGTCGGGTTCCCGCTCTTCGCCCCGCTGCTGGCGCCGCAGCCGGGTTCGCTCCACCGGGTTGGCGGGAGATTGCTTGGCGACCTCGGCGAGGATCTCCTGGACCTCCGCCTTCTCCAGGGATTCCTTCTCGATCAGCCTTTCGACCATGAGATCGAGCTTGTCCCGGTATTTCGTCAGGATCTCTCGCGCCTCGTCGTGAGCCTCCTCGACGAGGCGGTGAACCTCGGAGTCGATGCGGGCCGCGACGTGATCCGAGTAGTCCTTGACGTGACCGAAGTCACGGCCCAGAAATGGCTGGGACTCATTCTCGCCCAGTGCCAGGGGGCCGAGCTCAGACATGCCGAACTGCGTGACCATCTGCTTGGCTATTCGGGTGCAGCGCTGAATGTCGTCCTGAGCCCCGGTGGTGGGCTCGTCGAACACGGTCTCCTCGGCTACCCGGCCCCCGAGCAACATGGCGAGCTCGTCGATGAGCTCGGAGCGGGTAACGAGGAAGCGGTCCTCGGTCGGAAGCGTCAGCGTGTACCCCAGCGCGCGCCCGCGCGACACGATCGAGACCTTGTGCACCGGGTCCGCATTCGGCAACGCGTGGGAAACCAGCGCGTGTCCGGCCTCGTGATAGGCGATGACCTTCTTCTCACGCTCGGAGATGACCCGGCTGCGTCGCTGAGGGCCGGCCAGCACCCGGTCGATCGCCTCCTCGAGCTCGAGCATGCCGATCTCGGAACGGTTGAAACGAGCCGCCAGCAGCGCGGCCTCGTTGACCACGTTGGCGAGGTCCGCCCCAGTGAAGCCGGGGGTGCGCCGGGCGAGGACCTCGACGTCGGCGTCCTTGGCCAGGGGCTTGCCCCGGGTGTGGACCTTGAGGATGCCCGTGCGCCCGAGCAGGTCCGGGCGGTCGACGACGATCTGGCGATCGAAGCGCCCGGGGCGCAGCAGCGCCGGGTCGAGGATGTCGGGCCGGTTGGTGGCGGCGATGAGGATCACGCCGCCCTTGACGTCGAAGCCGTCCATCTCGACCAACAGCTGGTTGAGGGTCTGCTCTCGCTCGTCGTGGCCTCCGCCGAGCCCGGCGCCACGGTGGCGCCCGACTGCGTCGATCTCGTCCATGAACACGATCGAGGGGGAGTTCGCCTTCGCCTGCTCGAACAGGTCTCGCACGCGGCTGGCGCCGACGCCGACGAACATCTCGACGAAGTCAGAGCCCGAGATGGAGAAGAAGGGAACCCCGGCCTCACCGGCCACGGCCCGGGCGAGCAGGGTCTTGCCGGTTCCGGGCGGGCCGAACAGCAGCACTCCCTTGGGAATCTTGGCGCCCATCGCCTGGAACTTCTGCGGCCCTTCGAGAAACTCCTTGATCTCCTGGAGCTCCTCGACCGCCTCATCGAGTCCGGCAACATCCGAGAACGTGATCTTCGGCGTGTCCTTGGTGACGAGCCGGGCCTTGGCCTTGCCGAACGACATCACCCGGTTGCCGCCCCCCTGCATCTGCTGCATGAGGAAGAAGAAGAAACCGACGATGAGCAGAATTGGGAGGAATTGGAACAGAAACGACACGAGAACTGATCCCTGTTCGGGATCGGCGGTCACCTGTACGTTTTCGCTGCGCGCCAGCTCAGCGAAGTTGTCTATCGTGCCGTGAGGCAAGAAGATCTCGTAAGTGGTGTTGTCGATGGTCTCGCCGACGACCTTTTCCGAACGGGTCAGGAACTGTGCCGAGACGATCTCTTCGTTTTCGACCATCTGGACGAACTCGTTAAGAGAGGTCAGCTCTTCAGGCGCCTCGGCGGCGTTGCGGTAGAACTGGAACACCCAGATCACGGCGACCAGCAACACGAGATAGAAGATGGCGGAGCGGAAGACTTTGTTCATCGAGATCCAAGGGTAGCAGTCTGCTGGAACAATATGACCCCCCGAAAAGGGGCACGGCGGCCAGCACACGACCGCCACTTACGCCGCCGGTTACCGGTGGTTTGCGACCGCCTACTCGAATGGGGCGGCGGCCACTGAAACCGTCCTTTATGGAGGATCGGCGCTGTAGGCCGCAGGCTTGAGCACGCCGATGTAGGGAAGACTGCGGTAGCGCTCGGCATAGTCGAGCCCGTAGCCGACCACGAATACCGGAGGGATCTCGAAGCCCGGATAGCGGACATTCAGCGGAACCGCCTGTTGTCCCTTCTTCCAGAACAGCGAGCAGATCTCCAGCGAGGCGGGCTCGCGAGCCTCGAGGTAGCGCAGCAGATATGAGATCGTCAGGCCGGAATCAATGATGTCCTCGACGAGCAGAACGTGCTTGCCGGTGATTTCGTAGTCGAGGTCCTTGAGGATCCTCACCACTCCCGAGGACTTGGTCGAAGACCCATAGGACGACACCGCCATGAAATCGAACTCGGTGGGCAACTGGATGCTGCGGGCGAGATCGGCCATGAACATGAAGGCCCCTTTTAGGACCCCAACCAGCAGCAGATCGCGGCCCCGGTACGCCTCGGTGAGCGTCTTGGCCAACTCCGCGACTTTGTCCTCGATCTCTTCGGCGCTGATCAGGACCTCGGCGATGTCGGGATGGACCTCGTTCATGTGATCCACAGTCTAGGTGCTCCGCACCGGACGTCCGCGGGCGACTCTTACCTCGCCCGGAGAGACCGTGATAACGCCTTCTCCTGCCACAGAGAAATCGAGGGCCGGGCTCGTGCCCTCTTTCTCGTCCAGAGCATCGAGTGCCGCCTCGATTCCTCCCGAACGATCCCTGACGCGGCCCACCGCGAGCTGCAGCAGACGCCGGCGCAGCGCCCGATCAAGAGGGCCCAAGGCGCTGCGCTCGAAGGTCACCTCGTCCTCTGAGGACTCTGCGATTCCGGCGTAGATGCGCCCGGCCAGGTTCTCGAGGGCCCTTGCGTCCTCCCACAAACGCTCACAGGAGGCACCCATGGCCCTCACTGCCCCGGGCCCCCAGCGGCGCTCGATTACCGGCACCACCTCGTTGCGGACGGCTACCCGTTCGAAGCGATCGTCGTCGTTGGAGGGGTCGTCGTAAACGCTCAGGCCGCGCTCCTCGCAATAGGCGCGGGCGTCGCCGCGGCGAATCTCGATGAGAGGGCGAATCCGGAGGTCGTCCACCGGAGGGATTCCGGCGAGGACCTCTGGGGGTGCCCCGTGGATGAGCCGGCCGAGCGTCGTCTCGACCCTGTCGTCGAGCGTGTGCCCGGTGGCGATGCGCTGAGCGCCAAGCTTTTGCGCAAGCGTCTCGAAGAACCCGTAGCGAAGCGTGCGCGCCCGCGCCTGCAGGTTCGGCCCCTCGAGACCCGAGAGACGGATCACGTGGGCGTCGAGACCCGCTTCTGCCACCCGGGCGCCTACCTGGGCGGCGATGTCGGCGGACTCCTGATGCAGGCCGTGGTCGACGTGTGCGACTTCGAGCCTGAGGCTCAGTGACTCGGACAGGCGCATCAGGACATCCAACAGACAGGTCGAGTCGGGGCCCCCGGAAACCGCCACGATCACGGTCTCGCCGCCCTCGAACATTTTCCAACGCTCGATCGCGGAGCAGGCCTTCATCACCAGCTCGTAGCCTGGTCCGGCCAGGCTGGGCGAGCTCACGCCACTCGTTGCAGCCAGCGCGGGGGCGCCCTGAGCTCGCTCAAAGAGGGGAGGTTCTCCGGGCGCGCCCACAGCGCGTGCAGGGCTTCGGGACCCTCTAAAGCCACCACGCCGTCGCAGAAGCTCTGCCCGAGCTCGTACTGCCTCAGCTTCATCTCGAGGCCGATCACGTGGTGGATCGCCCGTTGCAGGCTTGTCTGGTGTCGTCGCCTGTGCTCAAAGGTGCGCCGCATCCGGGCGAAGGTCGGGATGGCGCCGGCCCCGACCGCGTCCATGACGTAGTTGCCGTGACCCTCCACGACGGCCATGAGCGCCTGCAACTCGTCGAGCCGGGTGCGCTCCTCGTCCGAGGCGAGCAAGTAGACGGGGTTGCGTTCCTCGGGAGGCAGGGCCCCGCTACGAAGCCTCAGCGCCGCCCGCCGCACACGCGCCGCGAAATGGCGGGCATCGAGCTCGACGCCGTCGAGGTAAGAGGACACCAGCGACATGAAGCGGTCCTTCAGCCACGGCACTCCCGAGAATTGAAATCTGTGGGTCACCTCGTGGACCGCGATCCAGAGGGAGAAGTCCTGCGGCACGAACGAGAAGCGGCGCTCGATCTCGAGCAGATTCGGGCCCACGAACATGAGTGGGGCGCCGCGCCCGGGCCGCTCGGGGGGGCCGGGGGTCTCCGGGACGAGCACGTCGTACTGGCCGAGGACGCGCCGGGAAACGTAGCCGAGCAGTGCGCCGACCTCGACTGAAACGATGCCTCGCTGCGCCAGACGCACTCCCACGGGGGCCTGGTCGAGACGATCCCCGATGCGCTCGGCGAGGGGTGCTAGCAGGGCCACCAGGCCGTCGATGTTGGCGTCGGCCCAGGTGCCCCGGTCCACCAGCCCCCACTCGACCGGAGGGGGGGCCGGGATGCCGGACACCTCTGCGACCAGCTCCTCGGCACGGGGAACGGCAACGGACAGGTCACGCTGCAGGCTGGCAATCAGATAGGAGTCCTTGAACGCGTGGTCACCGGCGAGGCGACGAGCGACCGCGCGCGCCACCGCCGGTTCGATGAGCCGGCTCAGGCGTCGCCTCTGCGACGGCGAACCACCAGGCGGTAGTAAATGGCTCCGATGGAGAGACCCAGCAGAAGGAGCATCACGAGGGTGATCTTCGCCATTTGATAGGTCCAGGGCGGGCCGGTCTCGACGACTTCCCCTTCAGGGACCTCCTGCGCCAGCGCCACCACGGGGTTCAGAACAAAAACGGCGACAACCAGCACTTGATAGAACAGGGCGAGGTAGGTGCGTGCGAGGAGCGACATGGCGGCTAAGGATATATCGGCGCCGCTTGATGACCCGATCCGGCGGTGAAACACGTAGGCGCGCGCCCGGCTACCAATCGAGTATCCGGGCGCGCGGCGCTCGATTAAGCGGAGCCGGCGGCCGGCTTGCGGCCCCTGAGGCGGGGCACCTTCATCTCGGCGTGCGCCCAGCATTTTTCCCGCTTGTTATACGTGGACAACCGAGTCTCACACCCGTCTTGGGCGCAGACTCGTCCTGTGGGGTACTTGCGTGATGCGCGTGGCAACGGTTGCGGCCTCCTGCCGTGTATTGCGTCCTGCCTAGCCATGGTGACTCCTCTCTCGCCGGGCGGCCCCCCAACGCCGCCTCATCCGTGTTAGACGGATGAGGAGGATGACTCGTTCCGCCCCCTCGCAATCTATTCGTAGAAAGGGGGCGTTGCGGTTTGGGCACGCCCTCGGGCGGGCTCACCGAAGACAACCTGACATCCTTCTTCCCAATTCATGAGCAGACGACTCAGATCACCTCGCGAGCGTATGCCTGCGCCGCTCCGGTGGCTAGGTTTGGCGGCGCGCGCCGTCCTGGGGCCGCCGGCCCGTGCAGTGCGCGGAACGGCCCGGCGCGTGGCCGACCCGGCCCACCAGGTGCGCGATTACTTCGCTTCCGAGCGCGTGACGGTGCGTCAGGGCTTCGTCGCGGTGTGTATCGCAGGCATGACCTCTCTGGTGGCCGGGCTCACGCTGGCCGGGTTGGACCATCGCATCGAACAGGTTCCTGGGCTCCTGGTTCTCATTCCGGTCTCGATCGGGATGCGGGGAAACATCTTCGGAGCGCTTGCGGCGAGGCTCGGGACCTCAATTCACTCGGGCCTCTTCGAGGTGAGCCGCGCCCGGGGAGGCCTTCTCTCTCAGAACATCGAGGCCGCCACGCTACTAACCGTGGCGACTTCGGTGACCATGGGGCTCTTGGGCCGCGGCATCGCGGGCCTGCTCGGCATCCCCACCGTGCCCCTGTGGGACCTGATCGTGGTGGCACTGCTGGGGGGGCTGCTGTCGTCGGCGATCGTCCTGGCGGTGACGATCTATCTGTCGGTGACCTCGTTCCGCCGCGACTGGGACCTGGACTCGGTGGGCGCGCCGCTCATTACCGCCATGGGAGATGTCATCACCCTTCCCTCGATCCTTCTGGCCTCCTACCTGGTGGGATTCAGGATCGTGACCCCCGTTCTGGGGAGCGTGGCGGCGGTTGCCGGCGTGGTAGCGCTGTACCGAGGGTGGACGACCCTCAGCCTCATCGCCCGGCGCATCGTGCGCGAGAGCTTTCCCATCCTGGTGGTGGCAATCGTGCTCGACGTTCTTGCAGGGACCGTCGTGCAGACGCGCACCGATGCCGTGTTCCTGCCGTTCCCCGCCTTTTGGATCATCCTGCCCGGCTTCCTCGAGATCACCGGAGCTCTGGGCGGGATCCTGGCGGCAAGGCTCGGCTCGAAGCTCCACCTGGGAGCGGTGTCGCCCTCCGCCAGGCCGGAGGCCCCGGCGCTGCTGGACGGGGTGATCGTCCTCACGCTGGGCATCACGGTCTACGCCCTCAGCGGGGTCAGCTCCCTCGCTGTCGCCGAGCTCACCGGACGCGCCTATCCCGGCGTCCTGAGGTTCATCGGGATCACGATGGTGGGAGGGGTTCTAGCAACGATGGTGGCCGCCGTGATCGGTTATTACGCCGCCATCATCACCTATCGCTTCGGCTTCGACCCCGACAACCACACAATCCCGCTCGTCACCAGCGGGATGGACCTGCTGGGAGTCGTATGTTTCGTTGTCGCCCTTGTCCTCTTCGGAGTAGCCTGAGCTCGATGGATCCAGCTCGCCGCCCTGCAACCGTCAAGGGCTTGCTCGCGGAGATCAAGGACAACTCCGAGCTGATGGTCGACCTCGCCTATGCGGCGGTCTTTTTCTCCGACGTCAAGCTGGCGCAGGAGGTCTCCCGGCTCGAGGAGCGGATGTTCGACTACCTGCACTCGCTCCGCAAGGTCAGCATCCTTGCCGCCCGCAGTCCCGAGGACGCGGAGCACATGGCCGGAGTGATCGAGATAGCCGCTGCGGTGGAGAGCATTGCCGACGCGGCCGAGGACATCGCCCGCGTGGTGTCCTCGGGCCTGGGAATCGTGGATGACCTGCGCCGGGACCTTCGCCACGCCGATGAGGTGGTCTCCAGGATCAGGGCACGCGAGCACGCCGAGGCGATCGGCAGCTCGCTGCGGGAGTTAATGCTTCCCGTGGAGGTCGGCGTTTGGGTGATCGCAGTGCGCCGGGGGGGCGAGTGGAACCTCGACCCGCGCGCCGACTACATCGTCTCCGCCGGAGACGTCCTCCTCATCAAGGGCCCGGAAGACGGCGTCGCCTTGGCGCGCGGGCAGATGGGCGCGCCGCCCCCGGAAGAAACGGAGGCCGAGACCGAGATCGTTCTCTCGGACCTCGACCGGGCAGTCGACCTGCTCGTCGAGATGAAGAACTCGGCCGAGGTGGCGGTCGGCCTCGCCTACACCGCACTGCTACTCAACGACCCTGCCCTGGCGGCCGAAGTCTCGAGCCTGGAGGAACGCTCCGACGCCATCCACGACGAGCTCGAGTCTTGGGTCCTGAGAAGCGCCCAGGAAGCGCGCAACCCCGACGACTTGCGAGGGCTGATCCGGCTCGCTCACGCCTCGGAGATGATCTTCGACTCCGCCCGGGAGATGACTCGCTTGGTGGAGAAGGGTGAGGAGCTGCACCCGGTCATCGCGGCCGCCCTGGTCGAGTCGGACGAGGTCGGCTTCGAGACCGTAGTGCAGAAGTCGTCTCCCGCCGATCTGAAGACTATCAAGGAGCTCCGCGTCGAAACCGAGACGGGCATGTTCGTGCTCGCCATCCAGCGCGGGCGGCGTTGGACCTACCGCCCGAAGGCCACCTTTCAGCTCGAAGCCGGTGATCGCATCATCGCAATCGGGCCCGCCGAGGGCGCCGATGAGCTCGACGAGCTGGTCGGGATGCGCCGTGAGCTGGCGGAGGCTTAGTGCACCTTCCCGTTAATCCGGTGCGGAGCACATAGCAAGCGACTCGATCGGGCATAGTAGGGCTCGATCGGGCATAGTAGGGAGCGACAACGTCCCAGGAGGTCGCTATGCGCAAGAACGTACGCCAACCGGACGGATCGATTCCCCAGAAGCCAAGCATGACCCAGAACCTGGGAGCGCTCGTCGCTGGGATCCTCGCCGTCAAGCTCGCCACCTATGTGACCGTGACCGCCTGGCGCCTGGCAACGCGTGAGGACCCACCGCAGATGGACGAGGCCGTCGGTGCGCTCAAGAAGGCGATCTGGATCGCGCTGATCGGCGCCGCAACGGGGGCAGCCCGGCAGACCGTCCGCGATTTCATCAAGCCGCCCACCACGGGCGTCGCCTAGCCTTTTTGGGGTTTGGGGGCCCCAGCGAGCAGTTTTAGGGGACTCAGGAGTCCCAAAAGGGCACCGAGAGGCGCTCAAAACGCGGGGGTCAGAACAGGGCGGGCTCGAACTTGCGCTCGAATCTAAATGCGCTCAAGTCGTGCTCGGTGCGGCCGTCGACGGCGAGCTCGGCGAGGATCTTGCCGAACACCGCGGCGAACTTGTAACCGTGAGCCGCGCCCTGGGCCACGTACACGCCGGGGCTCCCCGGCACCTCGTCGATCACGAAATCCCGATCGGGCGGCATCGTGTAGAGGCAGGTCTTCGTGCGGATGATGTCGCCGGACGCATCGGGAAGATGCTCTGAGACGAAGGCGGCCACCCGTGACAGCGCTGCTTCATCTACCTCGAAGGTCCTCGACCTTGCCGTGACCTCCGAGCCCCCGACGTCTTGGCCGATCTTGATGCCGGCCTCCCCAAAGACGGAGATGCCGTAGAAACAGGGATCGCCGAGCCAGATCCAGACCGGCATCCGCTCGGGGCCGAACTCATCCGCCGGCGCCCTGAAGTAGGTCACCTGCTCCTGAGTCACCCGCAAGGGGAGGCTCACGCCCAGCGGGGCGAGCACCTCGTTCGTCCAGGCATCGACCGCCACGATGAGCTTGCGGCCGCGATAGCGCGTGTCGCCGGCGGCCACCTCTATCTCTCCATCCGAGACGGAAATCGATGTGACGGGCGTCCGCTCCAGCAACGTGGCGCCGTGACGGCGCGCCAGCTCCGCGTGCGTGGCATTGCACAGTGCCGCCGGAGCGATCCCCGCGTCCTCCTGGAAGAGACCCGAGACATCCTCTGAGAGGCGGAATTGGGGCCACCGGCGCATGATCTCCGAGGCATCCAGGAGCTCAAAGGGGACCCCTTCCTCGTCGAGGCTCGAGGAGTAGCTGGAGAGGTCCTCGCCGGTGTCTGCGGGGCTGAGATCGAGCCCTCCGGTGGTGACGAGGAGATCGCGGCCCGAGTCCTCCTCGAGATCCCGCCACGCGGCGAAGGCCCCCTTGGCCAGTCGGACGTAGTCGGGAGCGTGATAGGAGAGCCGGACGATGCGCGAAAGGTCTTGCGAGGCGCCGTTGTCGTGGCCCAGCTCGAACTGCTCCAGCCCCAGCACGTCAGACCCCGCCCGGCGCGCCAGGCGGTAGGTTGCGGCGCTGCCGATTCCGCCGAGGCCGACAACGATGTACTCGTAGTCCGTTCTCATGCGGAGCTGTGCTGGTGGTACTCGTAGGCCGACATCGGCTTGCTCTCAGAGCGCCATTCCCGCACCTCCGCGGGGGCCTTGCCGAGCGCGACGGCCATTGCCTTGACGTGGGACGCCACCGAGCCGCAGCACGAGCCGATGTAGTCGATCCCCATCGCCTGCGCCTCGAGAGCAAAGTCCGCCATCTCGGCCCGGGCCAGCTGCAGGGGGTCAAGCCCGAGCGGAAACTCGGGCAACGCGGTGAAGTCGGGGTTGTGGTCCGGAGTGCGGAAGGCGACCGGCTGGCACGCAAGGGGGCCGGATACGGCCTCTCGCATCTCCTTCATCAGGGGCAGTGTGTGGGCGGGATCGCGCAAGCAGTTCAACCCCACGACATCGGCGCCTGCATCTCGCAACTTGCGGGCGCAATCGGCGGCCGAGTCGCCTTCATAAGAGTGTGGCTCCTTCTCGAACGACATCGTCGTGACGATCTCAAGCCCCGCGTCCTTGGCGGAGCGGGTGGCAATCACGGCCTCGCCCACGTAGGTGAACGTCTCCGCCACCACGAAATCGATCCCGGCCTCGAGCTGTACCTCGAGCTGGCGATCGAACACCGATCGCACGTGCGCTTCGTTGGCAGGGTCGGAAGGATCGTATTCCCAGGTCAGGCACAGGTTACCCGCCACCAGCGCGTCGCCCTCCGAGGCCACAGAACGGGCGATCTCGACCGCCGCCCGGTTGAGGTCCGAGACTCTGTTGCCCAGTCCCACCGTGGCGAGCTTCTGGGGGCTGGCATAAAAGGTCAGCGCCTGGAGCACCTCGGCGCCGGCCAGCAGGAACTCGCGATGAAGCTCCTCCAGAGCGGAGGGATGAGTGAGGCTTACCTCCGGCGTGAACGGTCCCGCCTGGACGTACCCGCGCCGCTCCAGCTCGAGCAGGTAGCCACCGTCTCCGAGCACCACGCCGTCTCTCAAGCGCTCCGTCAGTGAAGCCCTCATTTCTCGCCCCCTTGTAGTCTTTTTCGGCTTGTCTTTGTCGACCGGGCTCGGTCCCAAATCCGCACTGCGACCTGAATTACACAGTCTTGTGGCATAAGTTTCCTCTGTACGCGACCGTGACTGCTGGGGTAAGCTGCGCTCCCAGACCAAAGCACCCCACCGGGAAGCTACAAGAGCCCCCGAACCGCCGGGAGATGCGATGCTAGCAGTGGTGCTCGTACTGATTGCCCTCACCGTGATCTGCGTCACGCTGGTGATCTCGGGAGGCCACGCCCGCTACGAGAAGCTGGAATACCTGCTCGACGCGAGCGGGCGAAGGGGGCGTGACTCAGGGTCAGCGTGACTCGGGTCAGCCTGAATCGGGCCGCGGTCAGCCCGGCTTGATGACAATCTCCAGTTGGGCGTATGCCCGCCTTAGTGCCTGTTCGACTTCCGCGGAGCTCCCCCCGGAGGCAAAGAGGAACCCCAGGTAACGATCGCCCTCGGGCAGCGGCCGTAGAGGACGCCCTCGCGCGACGGTGATCTCGAGACCATCTATCCCCGGCACCCGCCCGGCCTCCTCCACTCCCCGTACCTCTTCCAGGATGCCGGACTCGGGTATGGGCAGCATCATCACTCCCGAGGCGTTGGGCGCTCGTTCGAGGTCTTCGATGGGCAGGTCGAGGGCATGTCGCAGCAGAAGCTCCTCCAAAGAAATACCGAGCCCGAAGCGCAGTGAGCGGGAGCAGAGGCCGCCGATGGAGCGGGCGGCCATGTCGATCACCCAGACCTCCGAGTCGTGGAGGCGGACTTCGGCGTGAACGGGCCCCTCGCTCAGGCCCAGCGCCGCGGCCGCGTCGGCGCAGCTGCGGGCGATCTGTCGCCGGATCCCGGTGGGCCGGCGCGATGGCGTCACGTAGATCGTCTCTTCGAAGAAGGGGCCCACGAGAGGATCGGGTTTGTCGAACAGCGCCAGCACCTCGAGCCGGCCTCCCCGCAGCAAGCCCTCGAGCGCCAGCTCGGGGCCGGGCACGTAGGACTCGATCAACAACGGCCCGGCCCTCCCCTCCTCGGTGATGATGGCCCGCACCCGGGCGGCGGCCGCGGCTGTGGCCGGCTCGTCGTCGGCCCGGATGACACCTCGGCTGGCCGCCATCGAGAGCGGCTTCAGCACGCAGGGCCAGCCGACCTCGGAGGCCGGGCCCACGGCATTTTCTCCCCCTTCGACGAGGCGAAACGAGGGCTGGGGCAGGCCCGCCGCGGACAGGGCGCGGCGCAGCTTCGCCTTGTCCCTGGTGGCGGCCACCGCCTCGACTGGATTGTGGGCCAGCCCCAGCTCGGAGGCCGCCATCGCCCCCGCCACCACTCCCTCGTCGTCGACCGGGACGATGGCGTCGACGGGCTCTCTTCGGCAGTAGTCGATGAGGCGTTGGGCGGCACGCTGGGGACGGGAGAAATCGACGACCAGGCTTTCGGTTTGAAGCGCAGGAGCGATGGCGAGGCGATGGTCGGAGGCAATCACGGTCTCGGCCCCCAACGAGCGCGCCGCGGCGACGAAGTCTGCGGCCCGGTAGGTCGCACTGGGAAGTAGAAGGAGAACGCGAGCCATGCGCCTATGATCGCGTCATAAGCGTTGTAGAGAACGTGCCATTCGCCTATGATCGCGTGATGAGCGTCGTAGAGAACGTGGTGGTCGTCTCCAAAGTCGCCCGCGACATGGTGCTTGCGGCCCGCTCCGGACAGGAGGGGGCCGAGTCGTACGGACTGTGGGTCGAGGTCACCGGCAACAACGGACCCGAGTACACCTACGAGCTCTATCTCCACCCGCTCGAGTACGCATCCTCGGACGACCTCGTCCAGCACCACGACGACCTCTCGGTTGTGATCGTTGCCGACAGCGTGGACAAGCTTCGCGGTGCCTCGATCGACTACGGGAGCGGTCCCCAGGGAGAGGGTTGGGTCATCGACAACCCGAACCGCCCTCAGGCCCTGTTGAGCATCGGGAAGTCCCCATCCATGGGAGCTCCGGCGGGGCCGTCGGCACCGTCAGGCGGCGACCTCTCGAGCGAGGTCGCACAGAGGGTGCAGCAGGTGCTCCACGAGCAAATCAATCCAATGATCGCGGCGCACGGGGGCCGGGCAGATCTCGTGTCGGTGGACGGGAGCCGTGCCTACCTGCGTCTGGGCGGAGGCTGCCAAGGCTGCGGCATGGCAACGGTCACCCTCAGCCAGGGCATCGAGGTGGCGATCAAGGAGGCGGTCCCGGAGATCACCGAGGTCGTCGACGTCACCGACCACGCATCGGGGACGAACCCCTACTTCGAGTCCTCGAAGAAATAGCGAGCTTTTTTCCCGTTCAGCAAGGCGCACCCAGACCTTCATTGGTAGGAAACACACGTATAGCGTCGGTCTCGTACCAAACCCCGGCCGAATGCAGTATTCTGGACTCGATGTTACTCCTCGCCTGACTTGTCGCCCCTGCGTCCCGCGCCCCTCCCGGCGCGACCGGTAAGCGCGCACCCCTTTTCCTAGCGACCCCGAGGAGCAGCAGATGTCCCGCACCGCCACAATCACGTCTCTCGCCACGTCCGTATCCGAAGTGAATATCGGCGCGCCCGCGGTCGAGGTCTCGAATCTGCGCAAGGAGTTCGTGCGCCGGGACCGGCGCCGAGGGCACCCCCGCAAGCGTCGCGTGCCGGCGCTAGTCGACGTCTCGTTGCGGATCGAGCGCGGTGAATGCGTGGCGATCCTCGGCCAGAACGGCTCCGGCAAGTCGACCCTCGTTCGCCTGCTGTCCACCCTGCTTCTGGGTGACGGCGGCACCGTCCGAGTGTTCGGCTACGACGTGTTCTCGGAACCACGCCCGGTACGCAGGCTAGTCAACCGAGTCTCGGTCGAGGCGTCCTTCTTCAAGAAGATGTCTTCGGTCGAGAACCTCAGCTACGCGGCACGCTTCTACGGCATACCGGCCTCTGAGACCCGCGTGCAAATACCCGTGATCCTCGACCGGGTCGGATTTCCAGTGGAGCGACGCAACGAATCCATGGAGAACCTGTCGCGCGGCATGCAGCAGAAGGTGTCCCTGGCGCGCGCGCTGCTGACGTCGCCGGTGCTGTTGCTGCTGGACGAGCCCACAACGGGCCTGGACCCACGCTCCAAGCTCGAGGTGCAGGAGTTCATTCGCGAGATAAGAGTGGCGCACGACGCGACCATTCTGCTGTGCACTCACGACCTCGCAGAAGCTGAGGCACTCGCCGATCGGGTCGGCATCCTGCATCGGGGTGAGCTCTTGGCCATGGAGCCTGCACCAGATCTCAAGAAGCGCTACGGCGCATCGAGTCTGGAACAGGCCTTCTTCAGCGCCACCGGGCTCAGCTTCGAACTCGAAGAAGACGACGACGATTGGAGGGAGTAATGCCAGGCTCAGCCGCAACGGTGCGCGCCGAGCTAATCGGACTCGCCGGAATTGTTGAGAGGAACGCCTACCTCGTCAAGCGCTACGCTCTGTGGGAGGTGGCGTTCTTTGTATGGACGGTGGCCAACACGCTCACGATCGTGTTCATCGCCGAGGGCGTCGAAGCTTCCGGTGGGAGCCTCGACGTCAACCGGCAGACCACGGTCCTGCTGATCGGCGCAGTCATCTGGGCATACCTCGGAATCATCTTCGAGATCCTCACCGAGACGGTGGCGTGGGAGCGCTGGGAGGGCACGATCGAATACACGTTCATGGCGCCTTTGTCGCGCTCGGTGCACCTGTTCGGGATGGGAATCTTCGCGGTGGCTTACGGCGTGGCACGCGCAGGGCTGTTGTTCGGCGTGATCGCCTTTTTCTTTGATTTGGAGATGCCGCAGGCGAACTTTGTTGCCGCGCTCGTGGTCCTGGGAGTGGCGTCGGTCTCGTTCATCGGCATCGGAATGATGACGGCGGTTCTGCCGCTGATCTCGCCCGAGAAAGGGACCCAGCTGGGTTTCATTGCTCAAGGAATGCTGTTGGTTGTGTCAGGCGTGTACTACAGCGTCGACGTGCTGCCCGAGCCGATGCAATGGCTCGCCACGATCTCACCCGCAACCTACGCTCTCGAAGGAATCCGCGATGCGATCCTTGAGGGAGCCGGCGTGGGTGATCTGTGGAGCCAGCTCTGGCCGCTGATTGTGATCGGCGCGATATCGATTCCCTTGGGCTTGGCCGTGTTCCGGCGCGGCGAGCTCTACGCCAAGCAACACGGGAAATTGAAGCGCTCGGGCTGATGATTCAGAAGGTTCGCTACGCCGCGACCATCGAGGGCGTTGACTGGACGCGCGTCAAGAAGGATCTAACGGCCGACGACTTTGACAATCTCCGCACTCCAGACGAGCTCGAAACCTCGTTCGCCAACAGTCAAGCCGTCGCTATCGCATGGAGCGGCATGCGCGTGGTCGGCACCGCGCGCATGCTCGCCGATGGAGTCTGCAACGCCTACTTGATAGACGTGTGGACGCTGTCGAGCCATCGGCGCCGGGGAATCGGGAGCACGATGGTCCGGACGCTCCTCGACACGGTGCCCGGCCACCACGTGGGCCTGTTCACCGAGGAGCACGAGACCTTCTACCGGAGTCTCGGCTTTGGCCTGGAGCGAGGAGGGATGTCGCGGGTGGTAGGTCGCTGGCTCGGCCGCTATGAGCCGAGGGCCCGTGCCGATGCTTAGTGCACCTCCCCATAAATACGGTGGCATTCGAACGCCTCTGCATCCCCGCTCGCGGCGTGTCTCGTCGCTCACGTACCTTCCAGGTACGCATCGCTCCTCGCGCCTGGCGAAACGGCTCCGCCGAGGTCGGAATTGGGATTCAATCGGGGCGCAGTGACGCTCTCGGTGCGCACCGTATTTCCGGTGCGGAGCACTTAGCCGCCGTTACCGGCCTCTCCGCAGGTGCGACGCCCTCTGGCTCAGCTTCTCTCGCATCTCCGTCAGATCGACGACGTTGGCGGCCACCGCCCGTGCGGCATCTACGAGCAACCGCCCCAGCCTCAGCCTGGACGGCCACGGCAGCGACGACGGGCCGGCGGCTCCCATGTTCGCCTTGCGCCAATCCCCGGGGCTCCGAGCAGTGACCTCAGCCGACATCAGCTCGAGGGCGCCGGGGTCGTAGCCCGTGTCTGCCAGGCCCTCGGGAAGCCACGCCTCGATCGAGGCATAGCCGAGGAGAAAGTCGCTGCGCCTTATGTCGCGCTGCAAAAAACCTCCGAAATCGCCGAAGAACTCGCCGGCCAAGAGACGCGGCACCTCATCTTCGTCGTCTTCGGTGAGCTGGCGGGGAGTAATGACGTTCAGGTCGACGATCTCCTTGGCGCCGAGTCCTGAGACCGCCTCTATCGCCTTAGTCAGAAGCTCCTGAGCCGAGGCCGCCTCCGCGCCGACGGAGCTCGTATGCACCCTCTCCTTCGGCGATCCGGCCTTGTCGGCGTCGACCTCGTGGAGGAAGTCGCGCAAGGCCATGGTGGCGGCGTCGGAGAGCTGGGGAGCGAGCGTCTCGGTCAGCGCCTGCGCCCAAGCCAGGCGGGCATTCGCCTTCTCCAAGCGCAGAGCGTCGTCGTAGACGACCTGAGCCGGCACGATCTCGAGTGCCCGGCTGAGGCCGTGCAGCCACTTCGGAGAGTTCTCGGGATCACCCCACGAGAGCGCTCCCGAAGGGTCTTCGGAGCGGGGGTCGATAAGGACCAGCGCCCGCTTGTAGGGGCGCTTATCGCCGGTCTGCTCGTCGATCCAGCGGGCCGTGGAGAGTAGGCGTCCGAGAGGATTGGATTGTCCGAGGCCACCGTCCGTGTACCACAGTTGCTGCGACGAGGGGAAGTTGTCGATCCCCAAGGCGGCATAGACGCTCTTGTCGGCGCTGCGATCCAACAGTGTCGGTCGGAAGGCCCCGGGATGGGAGGCGGAAGCGAGCACGTAATCGAGCGGAGCGGTGCCCTCCGGCTCGAGGATCTGTTGGGGGCCGGCGCCAGCCTCGAGCATGAACCTGCCCCAGTCCGAATAGGTGACGGCCGAGAAGGAGGTCGTTCCTCCCAGCGAGCTCACCTTATAGGTCAGGCCCTGCAAGCCGGTCAGCGCCACGTGCAGGCCCAGCGGCGAAGACTGGGCCTGGTTCGAGTGCCGATCGTTGCTCCACAGGAAGTCGATAATGTCCTGTCGCAGCCGGTCGAACGACAGCAGCCCCTCGCCGGCCTTGCGCCTCATCAGATCGAGGTTGACTCGCTCGACCCACGCCTCATGCAGAAAGTCGAGGGGGTCGAGGCCCTGGAGCTGGGCATAGGCACCCAGCAACGCCACTAGAGAGCCGGCCGAGGCACCTCCCACCGCATCCACCACGACGGCGCCGGGGAGATCTCTTTGCAGGCGGCGCACGCCGGTCAGCAAGGCTGCGAAGGCGCCCGCCTCGTAGGCACCCAGAGACGCCCCGCCCGAAAACGACACGCAGATCCGCAACTGCTCCTGTGCCCCTGGGGCCCCGGCCATCGCCCTCCCGTCCGGCTTCGCGTGCGAGCCACCCGCCTCCGTACCTTCGCCTCTATCCTCCCCTGTGATGTAAGGTTACATCATGTCGCGACGCACCCAGATAACGCTCACCGATGCCCAGTACGAGCGCCTTCGTTCGCAATCTCAGCGCACCGGCGCCTCCCTGGCGGAGTTGGTGCGCAGGGCAGTGGCGTCGGTCTATGGGCCCGCCGAAGACGACGGCTCGGAGCAGGCGCTCGAAAACAGCTTCGGAGCGTGGGCGAAACGCGATTTCGATGGTGCCCGGTACGTTGAGCGCCTCAGGCGGGGGATGGCCGACCGGCTGTCCGGATGACCGTTGTAGTGGACACCTCGGTCCTTATCGACCACCTCAAAGGCGATGATCGGGCGCGTCGGCTACTAGCTGCCGGGCGGCGGCGAGGAACCGCCTTGTGCGCCTCAGTTCTGACCAAGGTAGAGGTGCTGTCCGGCACCCGCGACAGCGAGATCGGACCCACTCGAAGTCTCTTGGGGATCCTCCAATGGATACCGGTCTCCGACGAGCTGGCCGAGCGCGCGGGCGCGCTCGGCCGGGAATATCTCAGCTCACATCCGGGAATCGACCCGGTCGACTTCGTGATCGCCTCCACAGTGGAGCGGCTCGATGCTCAGCTGTGGACCCTCAATCTGAAGCACTTCCCGATGATCCCCGGACTGGTCGACCCTTACCGACCTACGGGCGACCTCGGAAGCGGGGGTCGGTAGTCGATCGCGCCCTGGGCGCTCTGGAGGTCGGAATCCGTACCCTGACGCGCTCTCCGCGCGTTTGAGTACCGGCTTGGAGCTTGAGGCATTCAGGTCGGGTGCGGCAGACCGGCCCCCCCGCTTCACTTGCTGCGGTGGCAGCCGTGATGGTATTCCTGAGGCGACCGATCGAGCGGGAGGGGTGGCATGACCAGATTCAGTTACGTGCAGGTCCCGGCCTATCCGGTGAACGATTGCATCGACATGATCAAGCTGGCGGACGACCTCGGCTTCTACGCCTGCTACTCGGTCGACGAGACTTACCACAAGGACATGTGGCTGCTTTTCGCGGCCGCCGCCGACAAGACCAGGAACATACGCCTCGGCCCCAACGTGACCCACGTCATCCTGAGAGAGCCGACGCTGATCGCACAGCAACTCGCCACCCTCGACGAGCTTACCGGGGGCCGGGCGGAGGCCGTGGTCAGCTTCGGCAACCTCGTCATGCTGGCCCAGTACCACGTGGCGTGGCAGGGCTCGAAGCCTCTGTCGCGCCTCAGGGAGGGTCTCGAGGTCATGCGGACCTTTCTGGACGAAGGCACGATCACCTATGAGGGCGAGTTCTTCAACTACACGGGCATGTTCACAGCTGCCCGTCCCGTCCAAGAGCACCTCCCGCTGAAAGTCGGAGCCATGGGAGGGCCGAAATCGTTCGAGTTCGCCGGCGAAGTCTCGGACGGGATGCATCACGCCTGCGGGTACTCGCGCGAGAACTACGACTATGTCGTCAAGCATGTGAAAGCGGGAGCGGCCAAGGCCGGTCGCGACGGTGACGAGCTCGACATCGGAGCTTGGCTCATCTGGTCCTGCGGGCCCGACTCGAAAGCCGCCAAGGAGGCGGCTCGGATCATGGCCGCGTTCTATATTCCCGCCATGCCTCAGAGCCAGGTAGAGCGCCACGGCATCGACTACGAATCGCTCAAGCCCATCACGGAGGCATTCGGCGCAGGAGACGTCGCCAAGGCCCTCGAGCTCACGACTCCCGAGCTTGGCGACCAGCTCTCGGTAGCCGGAACGCCCGACGAGTGTGTGGAGAAGCTCAAGAACAACATCATCCCGGCGGGCGTGAACCACGTCATTTGCTCGGTGACCGATCCTTATCTCGTGAAGCATTTCTCAGGTGCCGAGCTGAGCAATGTGCCCGATGTGCAGGGGCAGTTGCGCCTAATCCATGACGAGGTTATCCCCGCCTTCAACTAGGGCGACGTCCAACAACCCTGCTGCCCAGCGCGCCCAGAAGAAAGCCGAGGTGTGTGTGACTCAACATGAGACCAAGAGCGACGGGCAGCCGGCCGCGGACAACGGCCTTCAAGCCGAGTTCGTCGAGCGTTGGCGAGATGCTGCTTACAACTGCTACAGCTCAGGGCATAAATTCTGCCGCGAGGTGTGCCCGGTCATGCAGGTCACTCGTGACGAGGCACACACCCCCACCGCCTTTCATGCCAACATCGTCGCGATGGAGATGGGGCATCTCTCGGTAGAAGACGTGGCGCGCGACTACGTGCATTGCACCCAGTGCGGAGCCTGCGAACTGCGCTGCCCCAACACTTTGTTCACCGGCGATTTCTACCGTTTCCGGACGCGCACCGTCGAGGTCGTGCGGGCCATGCGAGCTCTGGCGGTGGACTCGGGAGTCGAGCAGGAAGGGTGGAAGCGCTGGGTCGAGCTCACCGATCGCTACCGAAGCGAGCCGGTGATGGGAGACGTGGAAGTCTCCCAGGACCATGTTGCCGACTGGGCGCAGGGTCTCGACATTCCGACCGGTGGCGAGACGCTGTTGTTCTGCGACTGCGAGGGAGCATTCTTTCGCACCTCGACGCCGCGCGCCGCGGCCAGGATCCTCAAGGCGGCGGAAGTGGAGTTCGGGCTCATGCAAGAGCAGTGGTGCTGCGGCGGACCTGCAGCCGAGATGGGCTACGTCGAGAAGGCACGCTCGTTCGCCGAGCACAACGTCGCCGACTGGAGGTCCGTTGGAGCCAAACGCATCATCGTCTTCGACCCTCACGACTACATCACTTTCACCGAGGACTACCCGCGCTACTTCGGGGACGACTTCGACTTCGAGATCGTGCTGATGGTCGAGCTCGTCGCCGAGCTTGTCCGCGACGGCAAGCTCGAGCTGTCCCGGCCGGTCGAGAAGACCGTCACCTATCACGATGCTTGCCGGCTCAACAAGCGCAAGGGCATCCACGAGGCACCGCGCGAGATACTCCGGGCCATCCCGGGCCTCACCTTCAAGGACGTCGACCATGTGACACAGTGGTCTTATTGCTCGGGGGCAGGAGCCGGCCTCGGCATCGAGCGCCCCGACCTCACTGCGGAGATCAGCCGCCGCCGCATCGAGCGCGCAGCGGAGCTGGAGGTCGATGCCCTCGTGAGCGCCTGTGTCTGGTCCGAACGCCCCCTCTCCGAACAGGGGGGCAAGCGCGCCGAGCCCATAGAGGTTCTCGACCTGCTCGAGCTCGTGGCGCAGTCTGCTGGGCTCGATGATGAGGAGGTCGGATCGTGACTTCAGTGATGCTGTCGGATCCGGTGGTGGACGAGCTCGTCTCCATAGTGGGCCGCGATCGCCTCTTTACCGATCCCGCAGCTCGCTTCAACCGGGCCCGGGTTCCGGCGCCCTTCCCCGTCCATCGCTGGGCCGAGCACGTCCCCGACGCCGTGGTGCTCCCAGTGAGCGCACAGGAGGTGTCCGAGGTGGTGAAGCTCGCCAACCGGCACCGCATTCCCGTGGTGCCGCGCGCCGGCGGCACCGGACTGACCGACGGCGCAGTTCCGCTAAAGCACGGAATCGTCATCGACATCAAGCTCATGAACAAGGTCTTTGAGCTCGATTTAGAGGACCGTACGGTAACTGTTGGCCCCGGGATCAACATGTTGAAGCTCAACGAAGAGCTTCGTAAGCACGATGTGATCTATCCGGACGACCCAGCCTCTTATCCCTGCTCGTTGGTCGGAGGGCGCATCGGCACCAGCGGGTGGTCGTTGATCGGCGGACGCTACGGCCATACGCGTGACCTTGTGATCAGTTTCGAGTTGGTGCTTCCCACCGGCGAGATAGTTCGCGTCGGCGACGGAGGTGGAAAGAAGGTCCGCAAGTCATCGAGCGGATATCAGCTCAAGCATCTGTTCATGGGCCATCAAGGCACGCTCGGGATCGTGACCGAGGCGACTCTGGAGCTGGTGCCTAGGCCGGAGGCGGAGTTCGCTGCGTTCTTCTCATATGAGGACTACGAGAGCGCGTGGCGCTCCACCGGTGCGCTGGCTCGCTCTGGGTTGGCGACGTTGGCAGGAGTCGTCCTGTTCGACGAATGGAAGCTTCGCTACCTGCGCCGGGACGACGAGGCCTACATCCCGCAGCCGGACTCCGTCAGGGCGGTCGTTGCGGTAGCGATGTACGGCGTCGCGGACGAGGTCCGTCCGGCCGCCACGCGGATAATGAGGATCGGAAAGGACACCGGCGGGTCTTACCTCGGCGACGAAATCTCCCAGGGAGACTGGGCATCTCGCCACGATCGCTACGCAACGCCGTTGCACGGCCGGCTACCGGACCGCCAGGTGGCGCCGATGAGCTGGCACTGCGAGGATGCATCCATCAACTGGAGCCAGCTCCCCAAGGTGCGCGAGAAGTGGCATGCCCTCGTGAGCGACCTAATCGAGCGGCACCCGATCTTCGACGACTGGGGCATGTTCGCCTACACCAACGGCGCCTACAAGCCGTGGGGCGACTACCTCACCGAGATAGACGTTGGCATCTGGGAGCAGAAGCTCGACGACGAATCGTGGGAGGCGTGGGTGAACTGCAAGCGCGATATCGCAGCCGTCGCGCTTGAGCACGGAGGCTCTATGAGCGCTTGCCACGGCTCTTGCCGGGCGGGTGAGGTCGACCTGGTGCCCGACGAGCTGGGGGGCGGCTTCGAAATCATGAAGAAGATCAAGAAGGCTCTCGACCCCAACAACATCATGAATCCTGGAAAGTACCTGCTCGATCAGGCATACGAAGACGCAGGTGAGACGCCGTGATCGGCTTCAGGCTGGCAGCCCAGAAGCCTCCCGACGCGCAGGAGGTCAACGACGAGGTAGTAATGCGCTTCGAGCACGTCTACGAGGTCAACCCGGAGCTCATGACCGAGCACATCCAGCAGCACGATTTTCCGGCATGGGAGACGAAGCGAATCGGGGAAGCCCGCTGGGACCATCTCGACTGGATGCACGACCATTGGGCCGATCAACAGATCTCGGGACAGGAGCTGCTCGACGAAGGGGGCTGAGCCCGCGAGTGGAGTACTCAGCGGGCAACATTGAGCCGGTGACCACCTGTGGTGTGGTTGGGGGTACAGAGTTCGGCAGACGACCTGGCGGCGCCGCAGGCGTTAGCAGGATGTTCGCACAGAGACTCGGCGGTGAGAGGGACTCGACTCAGCACGAAGTCACTCCACCGAACCCACGTGAACAGAGGCTAACAGGCGTCCCTGCTCGCGCCTCGGCCGAACCCCTTTTCTAAGCAACCTTACCTATCAAGCGGGCCTCCTCCCTGCCGACGTTACCCACATAACTGCCAGTAATGAGCATCCGAGTCGCGCATGCCGAGAGGCCGAAACAATGAAGGAGTGTGCTTAAGTCCCGAGGACAAAGGACGAGACAAGGGCACGACGATAGCGCTTACCCTGCTGGTGCTGCTGCTGATAGGAGCAGTCGCCGGAATAGGAACCTGGGCGGCATTCTCCGACACAACGGTCAACACTGACAACAACTTCGTGGCCGGGTCGGTGGACATGACGACAACGACGCCGGCACCGCGCTCTACAACAGCACCAGCAACGCAGACCCCGGCGACACCGACAGCGGGTGCATCGTAGTCACCTACAACGGCTGGCTCGACTCGACGGTGACGGACTACACGACCTCTAACACTCAACAACGACAACCTCGACGACTACACCACGCTCACGGTCACCTCGGGCACCGGAGCGGCAACGCCCACCGACTGTTCGGCGTTTACACCGACTGCGGCTACAGGCGACATCTACAACGGAACCTTGGCAAACTTCATGACCGCGAGGAACACCCACACCAACGGCATCCAGCTCAATGCCGGCGGCAACGCCGTGTGGTCCGCGGCAGAGACCGTTACCTACAAGTTCGAGGTGACGATCCAGGACAACAACCTCGCCAACGCAGGCAACGTCGACGACTCTGGCACCGGCTACACCACCTGATTGCATAGCTTCACCTGGGAAGCGCGTAACAACTAGCCTGATGACGGTTGACGCCTCGGTCCTCGAGGAGACAATCGAACGCTTTGTGCTCGCCCGGCGATGGATCAACATCGCCGGGCGAGCCTTGCTCGTGCTGCTCACAATGGCTCTCTTGGCACTCATCGTTCAGAGCGGATCGATGGAGCCGGCCATCATGACGGGCGACCTCATCGTCACTCGCATCGCGGCTCCCGCGACGGCTGAGGTGGGCGACGTCGTCACGTTCGAGGATCCGACTCGCGAGGGTGAGCTCGTCAGTCATCGAGCAACAAGAATCACCCCCGGTGAAAAGCGCTTCGCGTTCGTTACCAAAGGTGACGCCAACACGGGTGTGGAGCGGTGGAGGATACGCGCCGACGGCACGCTCGGCGTCGTCAAGGCCCGCATCCCCAAGGTCGGCTACGCCCTCGCGTGGAGCACAATCCCGCAGATTCGTATCGGGATGCTCTTTACGGCATGCCTGATCCTGTTGGTGGTCGCACTGCGCCGCATCTGGTCTTCTTGAGGGAAACGGCGAAATGGCCGCTGGGGCCCGCTGGGGCTGGCTGGGTAAGGGCCAGGACGCGGTTCGCTCGTCTCGAGTCAGGATCGCGCTCACCCTCCTAGTAATTCTCGCGCTTGGGGTTGCGGGCGGAGTAGGCACCTGGGCCGCCTTCTCCAACACCACGGTCAACTCCGGCAACGGGTTCGCTGCAGGCTCTGTCGACCTCGACGACAACGATGCGGGTTTGGCGATGCTGTCGATCACAAATGGGACTCCGGGAGCCACCGACACGTCGTGCGTCCGAGTGACCTACAACGGGAGCCCCGCATCTAGTGTCCGGCTCTACGGGACCACGAGCGGCTCGGGCCTCGATCCCTATCTGAATCTCGTCGTGACTCGCGGTTCGGTCCCGGCCGGCACATTCGATTCCTGCGCGAGCTTCACCGCGGACGCGACCAACTACATCGGCGCAGGCAACGGAGTCATCTTCAACGGGACTCTCCAAGGCTACGCCGATAGCTATGCGGTCGGCCTCGTCGACCCAACCGGAGCGCTCACGCGAGGTAGTGCGTGAGGTAACAGCCCCGCGCACACAAGCTGAAGCCGAGTACACCGCGCAACTTGAAAAGGAAGCAGCGAGCGAAGCGCTAATGTCTTCCACGATTGCTGCCGCTGCGCTCAAGGCGGGTGCTCAGTGGGAAGAATCTGAACCGCACCGTAGCTCACCATTTCCGATTGACGCCAAAGTAATGTATGAGGGGCAGTTAGAGCGTGCGCAGCGGGTGGGAATGACAGCTTGCAGTGGCCCCACCGTGACAGCTTCATTTGGCCCCACCTGCGCCATCGGTAGGTTAGCCGGGAATCACCCCCGAAACCAGCCCCTGAGAGCCACGTAGAGCCTCGGTCTCTCATCGGGCGCAGTTAAGGACCGGGAATCCCGGATCATTTCAGCTCTTCTTGCGGCCTCCCTTCCGGGTCCTCTGCTCCATTGTCTTGCGGAACCGCCAGGACTCGGTCCCGGTCTCGATGATGTGGGCTTTGAACGTGAGGCGGTCGACGATGGCCTTGCAAAGTCGCGGCTCGGGGAACACTGTGGTCCATTCCGAGAACGGGAGGTTGGTCGTGATCACGGTGGCCGCGACCTCGGCGCGAGCATCGATCACCTGGAACAGAAGTTCGGCCTCGTGCTGCTGAAGGGGGACATAAGCGAGCTCGTCCAGCACCAGCAGCTCCATGCGCCCGTAGCGCCCCGCCACCCGCGTCAGCTGTCGCTGATCGCGAGCCTCGACAAGCTCGTTGACGAGGCCGGCTGCAGTCACAAAACGCACACGCCGGCTCTGCATGCATGCGGCGATCCCCAGCGCGCTGGCGAGATGGCTCTTTCCGGTGCCCGGCTCGCCGATGAAAATAACCGGCTCGCAGCGGTCCACGAAAGCGCACGTGGCGAGGTCGTAGATCGTGGCCGCGGGGATATGCGGCGCCTCATCGAAGGAGAAGTCGTCGATGGTCTTCGCGCGCGGGAACTTGGCTTCTCTCATTCGCCTCAGGCGGCGCCGGTCGGCGCGGTCCTCGAGCTCGGCCTCCACCAGCGCCCACAGGTAGGAGAGATGGGTCTGTTTGGCGCGCGCTGCCTCGTCTGCGACCGCAGCCGCACGCCCTCCGATCGTGGGCAGGCGAAGCTCCTTGCACGCCGCCTTGATCGACGCTTCGAGTGCCTTGTCGCCGGTCGTGGTCACCGCCCCTCCTCTTCTTCCAACAGAGCGTCGTAGGCCGAGACACCGCTAGGCGGCCGGTCGTAGCGGCTGAGCTCGCCGACGTCTAGGACCAGGGCCTCTCTAGGGGGCGGGGCGATGATCTGTGTGGCGATGAGCGCCACGGTTCCGGGGTCTGCCGTGCCGACCTCGAGCGCGTAGTCGACGGCGCACTCCACCACCTCCCTCGGGTGTTTGCGAAGGAGCAGCAGCACCTCGATGAAGGCGCGCGTTCCGGCCTTGTCCCCGTGCCGGCCTCGCATCCTCTGCCACAGCTCCTCGTAGTCCTGGGGGAACTCCCCGCGCTGTCGCGCCTGGTGCAGGGGCATGGAGCCGGGGAACGCTCCGGGCTTGTCCAAGAGCAGCTCCAGGTAGTGGTCCAGCACCAAGCGCTCCTGGTTTCTCAGGTGGAGCCGCTCATGGGCGGCGACTAGCCGGCCCTGGTAGCTGACCTCGACCTCCAGCGGGGTTGTGCGCACCGATACCTTGGCTGCGATGAGGCTCGCCGGGACCGAGTAGCGGTTGGTCTTGACCTTGACGCGCGACTTCTGGTCGACGATCGGCGCGGAGATCTCTGAGACCTCGAAGCGCTCCTGGGGAAGCTGCTTCAAGAACTCGCGCTCGATCTCGTAGTCCTCTGCGAGGGTGGTGGTCTTGGTCTCGATCCTGCGGTTGAGGTCCTTGATGCAACATGCGCGCAGATAGGTGTTGAGCTCCTCATAGGAGGCCATCTCGGGCACCGGAACCAGCCAGCGCCTCCTGAAGCGCCCGACCTCGCCCTCGACGCCGCCCTTCTCATGGGCGCCCTCTATCCCGGGCGTGGTGAAGGACGACTCGAACAGGTAGTGGGACCTGAACGCTATGAAGCGGTCGCGCTCGACGCGTCTGCCGCCGCGCAGGATCTTGGCGACCGCCTCGGTGAGATTGTCGAAGCGCAGCACCTTGAAGACGCCGCCCACAAACTCGAGCCCGAGCGCTATTCCCTCCAGGAAGGCCGACTGGTTCTTTCTCGGGTAGGCGGTGTGCAGGGCGGCGCCGGAGAACTCGGAGCGCACCAGGATGATGTTGGTTCGCTCCCGTCCCCAGGAAAAGTCGACCTCCGCTTCGTAGAAGTCGACCTCCCCGGCGCGTGCAACCTCGTGATGCTGGGGCACGTAGCCCTGGAGCCCCACACCCAGCTGGCGCTTTTTCGCCCGCACATAGGTGCGCACCGCCGTCTCTGAGACGTCTGCGCCACGCTCCTCGCAGAGGCGCTGCCAGATGCGGCGCGCGGTGTGGCGCTGCTTGCGCGGCGCCTTGCGGTCGGCCTCGAGAATCGAGTCGACGAACGCCTTGATCTCAGGCGTCAGCTTCGGTCCCACCCGCTCGGGGGACTTGTGCTCGGGGGGCACCGCCGAGCGCAGCGCCTGGCGCACCGTGCGCCGGTGGACGCCGCGCTTGCGGGCGCTCTCGCGGATCGACAATCCGGCCTCGTTGTCCTTACGCCGGGTCGGAGCGGGGCGCTGTGTCGCCGTTGCCGACGATCAGTTTCCCCGCTCCGCACCTCCGAACCGGACTTGAGACTTGCGCCTCATCCGGCTCTCCACAAGCGAACCGATGGTCGTCATACGGACAGACTCTCCTGTAACCGACCCAGAAACCCGGCCTCGTCGAAACTCATCTGGCGAACACCAGGAGTCCTCGACTTGACCTCGTCCCAAGGCGTTGCAATCTTGGAACCCCGGTAGCGATAGCGAATGATTCGCATCTTTGCCGGGTTGTAGAGAACCTGACCAGCCTCCTGTGGCGATCCCGGCAGCTGGTAACGCCGCCACAACCACTTCCACGTCCTGCCCTGATGCTTCTTGCGAAGCCAGCGCACGACCCGCCACCAAACGTAGTTCCCCAAGTACGAGAACGTCTGGCTGGCGGCTGCATGCCTGAAGTGGGAAGCCCACCCTCGAAGAATCGGGTTGAGCTTGCGGATCAACACGTGGAGCGCCAGGTTGACCGTGCTCCTAGAGGTGAGAGCCTTCACCTTTCTTTTGACGGAGGCAAGCGCCTCGTCTGAAACGAAGGTGTAGACGCACGGCCTCTTGTTCTCTCGGGGCTTTCGCACGATGCGAAAACCGAGGAAGTCGAAGCCGCCGTCGATGTGGGTCAAGCCCGTCTTGGTAGCCGAGAGAACGAGACCCATCCGTGCGAGCGAGTCAGCCAGCGTTGCCATGGTGGCTTTCGCTTGCGCCTTAGAGCCTTTGACCATGACGACAAAGTCGTCTGCGTACCGGATCAACCGGCAGCTGGCTAGGCCCTTGCGACGCAGCTGCCTGCGCTCGTTAGGGGTTGCCTCAAACTCTCGGTCCAACGCATCCAGGGCCACGTTCATGAGCAAGGGCGAGATGATGCCGCCCTGTGGAGTGCCGGTGAGTCGCCGTTCGAGCCGACCCGCCTCAGTCATGACCCCGGCTTTCAGGAATGCCCGGAGCAACGCCAAGACCCGGCGATCGCCGATTCGCCGTTCGACCCCGGCCATGATTGCCCGGTGATCGAGCCGGTCGAAGCATGCTTCGACGTCTGCCTCTATCACCCACTCGTACGAAGCCGGGTGATTGGCGAGGAGGACAATCTCTGCGATTGCGTCCTGGGTCCGTCGCCCCGGTCGATAGCCGTAGGACGAGGCGTGAAAGTCGCTCTCCAAAATCGGCTCCAACACCAGCTTCAGCGCCATCTGCACGACCCTGTCTCGCAGGGCGGGAATCCCGAGATAGCGAACTTGTCCGCGTTTCTTCGGGATGCCCCTCTCCCGTACGGGAAGCGGTCGATAGCTGCGGTCGTTGAGCTCCTGGCGGAGCTCGAACAGAAACCTCTCGACCCCGTAACGGTTCTCCACGTAATAGCGGGTGGCTCCATCTACGCCCGCCGTTCGTGAGCCCTTGTTGCTCCTGACCCGCAACCATGCCGTCTGGAGGACGGCAGGGTCACAAACGAGGTTCCAAAGATCGCAGAACCTCTTGTGCTTGTCCGTTGACGCCCACTTGTGCAGCTTTCGTTGCAGATGAAGTACCTTGGCCTTCGCCTCATCTGGCGACAGCTCAAGAGCGTCGGTATTCACCGACGACCTCCTTCTCGTGCTCGACGCTGCAAGCCTGCTGGCTCCCTTCCCCATGTGGCCGGCTTTCCCGGCCTCGGAGTACTACGGAGCCTCCGTCCCCTCCCGATGCCATCAACTGGCGGTGAGCCTTGCCGTCGCTGACCTTGCTGGCTGCAAACGAGCGACGGCGGCATCGGGTGGGTTCCCACGTTCACCGATCACCGATTGGCGGGGGCGGCGTCCAGCTGTACCCCTGCGGCGTCACCCGGAGCAACCGCAGCTCTCTCCGTGGCCTCAATGCCGAGCTCGTTGCGCGCGAACATTGAGATGGGGCGCCATTATTCAGGGCGCTCCAAGTACCGCAGCAGCCCATATCCATCAGGTTTGAGCCGTCTTCGAGTTAAGGGGCTTCCAACACTGGTTCGTCTCCTACACCTTCCCGCCTTGCTAGCGGGCTCGGGCCGTCTGATGGTGCCGACCCGTCCCTACGTTGTCAGGGCTGCTTCCGCCTTCCCCTGCACCCCCAGGGTCAGGCTGCCCTCGGCTTCTTGCGACCGCTGCGACGGCCGCCCGGTGGGTCCTCCAACCCACTCGGCGATTCGGCGCCTCGTGGCGCAGGGATAAGCTCGAACATCTCCACTCTGCGCATCCTTTCCCCTCCCGTTTCGAGCCGTCAGATAGCTCGATGGTGAGGGATAGAGGGCGCAGGGTGGGGCCAATTCAGGCTGTCATTTCACGCCTGGGGTGGGGCCAGTTCAGGCTGTCAGACCCAGCGGGCGGCCCCCCTGGATCAGAACGCCCAGGAGCCCTCGTCCATGTGGAAGGTCTCCGATCTTGTCAGCGGTGGCCTGATCGATGCCCGAATAGACGAAGCGAGTAAGAAGCCCATCATCACCCACAACCCCAACCGCCGCGTAACGCGCCCCCAGGACCTCCCGCGCGACGTCTGCGATGCGCTGGAGGACGGCGTCGATATCGAACTCTGAGGCAAGCGCCAGAGCGGCCTCCACTAGTCCCGCCGTCTGGCGCTGGGCAGCGTTGCTCATTCCAAGAATCTAAGCGGTTGAACGACTTGGGGTCCACTTCCTACCTATGCCTCCGCTGAGGGGTCCGAAAAGGGCCGACATCACGACGATGTGGCGGATCGCAGACTCCTTCAGGCGCTGCGACGGATTCGTACGCTCTCGATGACAGCGGATCCTCCAAGTCCCACTACCACCCGCTCGGATCCCCCCAGCGGTGGTACTCACTCCATGTATGGCCAACTGCACCCGCGCGCTCACCCCGTGCCCTCCTTCACCAGGGATCGGACGGCCCAGGGTTCCCGTCCCACCTCGTGGCGATCGCGTGGGTTTTGCACCGGCTTGACGCTGCCCTCATCCCATTGCCAATCAAGCTCGTCCATGACCTCGAGCACTCCAGGTACCTGAGACGCGATCCCTACCGCTAGGTCGCGCGTGGTCTACGGTCCGTAGTGCCGCTGATCGTGACCGCTCCGTCAGAGGATTCGACCTCGAGCGAAGCGAAGTTCTCCTCGCCTAGGATCTCCACAGCTCTTAGCACCGCGGAGGCGACGTTCATCGCTGCGCGCCATGGCAACCATAGTCACCGGAGGGGTAGTCATGACGTCGCGCCGGATGTTCCGTGGCATGTCGTGCAGGTCACGCTTGAAGGGACCGTGGTTGTGGCGGCGTACCGCGAGGCGGACCATCGGACCGCCCAGTGCGTGGGCCAGGTCTCGCTCGGATATGACGCCTACGACCGTGCCTGATGCATCGACGACCGGCATGCCCGAGATGTCCCAGTTTGCGAGTGTCTCGGCGACCTCCTCGAAGAAGGCCTCGTCTCGGCAGGCCACTGCAGGTGCGGTCATCACCTTTTTGCGCGGTGGGCTCATCGTGGTCCGCGACTCCCCATGGTGAAGAAGTCGCGCATGGAGGTGATGCGGAAGTCGTTCCCCTCGCGCACGATAATTTGGCGGATGCGCGCGGTCCGCATCCGCTCGAGTACACGCGCATCGTCGATCGGTCCGTCGACGACGATCGGGAAATCGCTGACGATCTCTGCCACTCGTGTTGCTAGAGGGTCTTGGCCTGAGCCACGAACCAGGAGAGATCTCGCTCAGTGACGATGTCCTCGAACTTCTTGTCTGCGTTCAGCACACCGAGGCCCCGATGCTGCAGTCGGCCATGAGGCGAGGTGCGTCCTGCACCGTCGCATCGGCGCGAACCGATATGAGCGGATGAGTCTGCACCTTGGCTGACATGACGGCATCTCCCTCGCTCGGCTATTTCCCCTACGACAAGGCTGTGCTCTTGATCCACCAACCACTAGGGCCGCGTGGTTCCCAGGCACTGAGCCGTTGGTAACCATCGCCGGAAGGCAGCCAGGGCTAGAGGCCGATTGGCCCCTCCAGGTGGGTCCATTCGCCTCTGGGTTCCGAATCGAGCACCTGCTGCAATGTGGTCAGGAGGTGACACATGTCTAACGATGTAGACGTTCTGGACCCCATGCCCAGCACCGAAATTACGTCATGTGGATCGACGCTTTGAGGTGCGACACGTGGGCGATTCGGAGTTCTCAATCCGGATTGGAGGGCATGAGATAGTCGTCGATCTGCCTCCGGAAGCCGGAGGGGAGGATGCCGGTCCCAGCCCGACGCAGTTGCTCGTCGGGTCCCTTGCCGCCTGCTTCGCCTTCTTTGGCCGGGGCTACCTTCACGCGCGGGGCCTGCCCGACCGTGTCAACGTAAGCGCCCGCTGGTCGATCGAGCTTACGTCGACACGGGTGGACCTGGTGGAGATCAACGTCGCGGCACCGTATCTGCCGTCGGGCAAACTAGACGCCTTCCGTCGCGCCATCGAGCAATGCACGGTGCACAACACGTTGCGCGATCCGCCCAAGATCGTCTATGACATCGTGGCCGGCCAAGACAACTAGTCTGTCCCCAACGACAGGTTGACCAACGCTCTTGGGGGATGGAGCCGGTGGATACTCCGGCGAGCGATTCTGGAACGACAGGATCTTCGGGTTCTGGATGACGCCGTTATGGATCTCGATCGCTCTCCTGATCGCCTCGTCCTTATCCCACGCTTCGGGGCCGGCCATAACGGTCGGTAGATACGAGAGCAGCGCTTCGCTGATCTCCCAAGTCGCCGAGTTCCACAGATAGGAACGACTGTGGTCCACCGCGTAATAGTGGACGCCATCTCCCACCGTGGACATCGGCACGGAGAATGTCGTGGGCCGCGCCCATTCGAAGCCCATGCCCTCGTCACAGGACACGTCGATGATCAAGCTGCCGGGGGCGAAGACGTCGAGATCGTGGTTGGACACGAACATGTACGGGGCGTCCGGATCCTGCAGAACGCAATTCACGACGATGTCGTGCTCGGCCAGCACTTCGACCATCGGCTTCGAGCCCTCATCTGAGATGACATTCGACCTGGGGTCGAGAACGCCTACATCGTCGACATGGGTCACCTCCTCGCTGCATTGCATCCCAACTGACGGGCGACCACCAAGAGGCGTTTGGCCCACCTTAGTGAGGGCCGTTCGGCCCTACTAACCGACCGCATTGCAGAACAGGCTCGAGTCATAGAGCACTCGACGAGGAGGATCGTCATGACGGCCACGGTTCAGACCCATCCATTGATCTCGATCCGGCCCGATGCGACCGTTCAAGCGGCGGCTCAGCTGATGAACGATTGCAACATCGCTGCTCTCGGCCTGTTCGACGCGGAGAAACGGTTCACCGGCATCCTGACCGAACGCGACATCACGGCGTTCGTCTCACGAGGCGAAGACCCAACCACTTCGCTAGTCGGTGAGATCGGCAACGACTTTCCAGTTGTTGTGACCGCGCCCCTCAGCGACGCCGACGCCATAGAGTGGATGCGTTCCGCACACATCCGCCACCTCATCGTTCGAGAAGACGGCGAATTCCGCATCGTCTCGATGCGCGACTTCCTAGCCCCATCCCATCTCGAAGATCATGTGGTCGATGTTGTGGCGAGCGATCTGATGACGTCGCCTGCCCTAGCCTGCAGAGCAAGCGCCTTCTTCGAAGAGATAGCCGAGAGCCTCGCCGATGGGGACATCTCCGGGATGCCCGTGGTCGACGACCACGGACGGCTCATCGGGGTCATCTCCGAACGTGACCTCGCGCACGCCTTGGGCGGTCCTCTGGTGAAGCTAGCGGTTCGTCGCCACTCGAAGGGCCCTTTCGCGCGCGATCTCGCTGACATCCCACGGGACTCTCGTCGGGTCAAGGACATCATGACCACACAGGTCATTTCGGCGTCTCCGGATGCGCCAGCGAGGGAGCTGGCGGCGTTGATCGTCGCGAACAAGATCAGGCGTATCCCGATCGTGCGCGATTCCGAGTTGATAGGTGTGGTCACGCGGGGAGACCTGTTGGCTCACTTCGCTGGCGTGCCTCGTAAACCGTGCCATGCGGACGACCCTGTGGTGGTCGGAACCGATGCAGTCTCATTTCCGAGCTTCGACTGGGGGCCACATGGCGACACACATGAGTCCGGTCGGCCCTCGTCATCTCGCCCCGAAGTCCACAACATGGGATGAGGGGACAACGAACTTGAAAGGAAGCGAGGATGAACAAGCAGCGAGTGAAGGACGTTATGACGAACCTGGTCGTGATGGTCTACCCCGAGGATTCGATCCAGAAGGCCGCGAGCCGGCTCGTCCGCAACGGGATCAGCGGAGCTCCTGCCGTGAAGGACGGCAAGGTTGTCGGCATTATCTAATTTCCGAGGTCGACATCGCTCGAGCATTAGCAGGGCCGGCCAACATCGACTAGGGGCTGCAAACAGCGGATGTTCTCTCGCTGATTTTGCGCATCGTGCCGGCGTCGCACAAGCACGCACGCACCGTGGCCGACGTCATGTCGTCGCAGGTTTTCACCATCGGGCCTGACGAGAGTCTGTTCAAAGCCGCCCGGCTGCTAGATCGCCATGGGATCAAGCCCTTGCCCGTCGTAGACGACGAGGGCTACCTGTTGGGGATCCTGTCTCGCGGCGATCTGGTGCGAGCAATGACCAGGAGTGACGACGACATCAGACATGATGTCGTCGAGGCCATTGTCATCCTCGGCGAGGAGAACTTCGAAGACCTGAGCATCGATGTCACTGGCGGAGATGTGACGCTGTCGGGGATAGTGGACCGTTCGTCGACGCGCGACGTCGCCGTCGACATGGCATCAAGGGTTCCGGGAGTGTCCGAGGTCGCCGACCGCCTCGACTACACGCTGGACGACGCCCACCTGAAACCGGCTTCGAACCAATGGGGCTCGGACGGCCTGGGTCACGACTCATGGGCCGTCGGGGCGTTGGTCAAGAACGCTTGATAGTGAAGCGCCGGGTGCTCGTTGTGACAGAAGACCCCTTCTTCTTGAAGGGCTGCGATCTTCTTGAAGGGCTGCGATTTCGACTGGGTCCCGATGCTGTCGTGTCGGCTTGCCTAGGGCCCGGCCACGCTCGTTGCGCGATGGAGGACCGGGGGATCTGCGGATTAGCACAGGCTGCTGACTCGGCCCTGGTGGCTGTAGCGAGCAACGACTGCGCGCCGTCGAAGACGGCATGAACGTCCCGCCGCCAACCGAGGAAGAGCAAGACAAGGTTTATCGGACCTCGGAGCAGTCGTTTCCCGCCAGCGACCCACCCAGCTTCTAGAGGGAGCAGTCCTGGTGACCAGAAAGCAGACCGAACATCCAGCACGAGGGACGAAGGATTTCTGGAGCATCTACCAATTCATCGCGTAGCTCTTGATCTCAGCCGAGTTCGGACAGCGGGGGGGGACCTGTGATGGAAACCGACGCCAATCAGATTCAGGTTCGCTGGTTTTCGCCCTAACCTAGGAGCTCGCCGATGTCGCTCACCGGGTGCGTGACGTGGGTGCCCACATCTGGGAGGTGTTCTTCCTCATCAAGGTGGGGCGGGCGACCGAGCTTGAGGAGCTGACCCCAGTCGAGAACGAACAGGTGTGCCATTTCCCCTACGACGCATCTCGTTATGGCGTCGTGGTGCGCACCGTTGAGGCTCCCTTCTTCAGGAGGGTGGCGCGATGGCGTGCCGAGATCGGGCCGGACGCCGATGCCCGCGAGGCTTTCTCTCTGGGTCCTCTGTACGGACGCTTGAAGGAGCGATCGATCTGATGGGTCCGCCGGTCAAACCCGCAGCGTGCCGCAGCGCGGGAACGCGCGACGGCAAGGGGATCGTCTTCGTGTCGCCTTCAGGGATCGTGCACCCGGCCGGGTTCTTCCCCGCAGCGCTGGGAAGCGTGCGGTTGATGGGACTCGTGGACATATGTACCGGAACCATCCCTTGCTCCGTGCGATCCGGCGTGCCGACTTCGGGGGCCGATGCGGAGTCTGTTCCTTCAAAGACATCTGTGGAGGATCGAGGTCGCGGGCTTTCGCATCTTCGGGCGACCCATTGGGTGAGAATCCAGGATGCTCCTTTGATCCGATGACAGCCGAGGCGGGGAGTTGATCGTGGACATCATGATCGCGCGCATCGCGCATGTATCCGGAGCGACGATGCGGGTCGGGGCACGGTCTTCTTGGTGGCTGTAGGTGTGCCCTACGCTCGGTCGCTCGGTCCCGAACAGCGGGTGCGGGCGATATCCGAGTTGGGAAGGAGGTTCCGTCCGTGGGGTTTGGCCTCCCTCGGGTGCTGACTTTCTCCGGTGTCTACATGATGGCTCGCCTCCACCTCCTGTCGTGGGACCTCCTGGTCAATACGGGCTACGGACGGCTGTTGCTGCTCAAGCTCGTGCTGGTTGCCGCGATCGTGATCCTCACTGCTCTGCACTGCTTCGTGCTGGGGCCGCGCGCCGCAGCGGGCGAAGTGTCACCGAGCGCCGTGCGCGCCGTCGCTCGTTCCAGCGCCGTTCTCACCGTCGTCGTTCCGGTGATCGGCGTCCTCCTGGGCGCACTGACGGGTCCGGCGCTAAGAGAACAGGTTGTCCAAGGTCAGCATGAGCATGAAGCCGACGATCAGCGCGAGGGTGGCGAACCGCTCGTTACCTTTGGTATGGCTCTCGGGGATGAGCTCGTCCGCGACGACGTAGAGCATCGCTCCTGCGGCGAACGCGAGAGCGAACGGCAGCAAGACTCGTACTGCAGCGAACGCAGCGAACGCAGCGAACGCCGCGGGGGGCTCGACGGCACCTGTCGCGGCCGCGATCGCCGCGGCTCTCTTCCGTTTACCCGGAACTGTGAGCAGGGGAGCCCCGGCGGCGAAGCCTTCGGGGATGTTCTGGATCCCGATGGCGAGCGCGATCGGGATACCCAGCTCTAGACCTCCAGCGGCGAAGGAGACGCCCACCGCCATGCCTTCCGGGATGTTGTGGATCGTGAGAGCCGACAGCAGGAGCGCAGCGCGCCGGGATGCGGGGTGGCCGTGCTCCGAGAACCGGGCGTGAGCGTGCGGGATCGCGGCGTCGAGTGCGGCGAAGAGCGCTCCTCCGGCCGCGATACCGGCGACGACTTCAGCTGTGCCTCCAAGCTCCACAGCCGGGACCAGCAAACTGAAAGAACTTGCTGCCAGCATCACGCCGGAGGTGAACCCCAGCAGGGCGTCCAATAGGAGCTCTGAAGGTTTGGTGAAGAACAGCAGAGAGATGCCGCCGATCGCGGTTGCGGCCCCCGATCCCACGATCCATGCGGCCTCGATCAGCTCCATGGGTTGATGCTCTCGGGCTCCGGGTGCCCGCGCTGAGGGTCAAGAGGCAGAGGATACATAGAGCGTTGTACTTGACGATGAGGGTCCAACACGCCTCCAGCAGTCGTCATGCCCATCACCTCCTTGCCCGCCATTGCAGCCCGATATCCGGGTGGGCAACTAGGGACGATGGGACCGGCTTATGGGGGCCGTTTGGCACATCTGGGTTCCGGATCCACGGCGCGGTTACCAACGGCCCCCTAGTTTGGGGCAACCCGGCCCTAGTGGCGGGCCTCTCCTCAGCGCAACCTCTAAGCGGTGAGGAACCGCATCGAGGAAGGAGGCCGCCATGACTACCAAGGTGCAGACCCATCCGCTCATATCGATCCGATCTGACGCGAGCGTGCAGGAGGCCGCGCGGCTGATGGCCGACTGCAGCATCGGCGCCCTCGGCGTCCTGGGATCAAACAAAGAGTTCGTCGGGATCATCACGGAGCGCGACCTGTCGTGGTTCGTGGCGCAGGCCAAGGATGCTGTTGGCACCACGGTGGCCGGCATCGTCATCCGGACGCAGCTGCTCACGGGAGTACCGGCCATCCTCGAGGCTTCTCGCAACGCAAGCACCCGAGAGCGGACTGATGCCGAGATCCGCGCGGTCCTTCAGGAACTCCTGGACCGGGAAGTCAACCGTTCCATCGCTGCCCACGGTGGACGGATCTCGATCGTCGACGTCCGGGACAGGAGCCTATTCATCGCCATGAGCGGCGGATGCCAGGGATGC
>DASRPA010000055.1:0-10701 GCA_035646635.1 Actinomycetota bacterium
ACCCAGTTCATCTCGGGCCAGCCCGGGGGCGGACCGATAGCAGACAAGACGACGACGGCTGTGGCCCTGACCTTGCTGCTCTACGCAGCCGTATTCATAACCGTGGCGGCGGTCTTCTTCAACAGACGCGACGTCACCTAAGGCTTGAATCCCCTGCCGAGTGGTGGTAATTGGTTGCATAGCAACCTTTATCCACCACTCGGCCAGAAGATCTCCTTACATCCCTTTGACGAGGCCCACCATGTTGCCCCCGGGGTCCTTGAACTGAGCAATCGTCGTGCCGTCGCCCACCGAGTCCGGCGGCATCACCGTCTCACCGCCCAGCTCCTCGATGCGAGCCAAGGTCCCCTCGAGGTCATCGGTCTGGATGTAGAAGGTGAGGTGGCCGGGATAGTCGCCCGGCGTGTTGGCGATGCCTCCACCGATGCCTTCGCCCTCGGCATCGACCATCCCGTAGCCCATGGGGTTGTCGGCGGCGTCGATCTTCCAGCCGAAGGCCTCGGAATAGAAGCTCCGGAGCTTGTCTCCCTCCTTGCTCACGATCTCGAAATGAACCACGGGATTACCCATGCCGCGCCCCTTTCCCGTTCGGTCGTCTCTCTTTAGCGTCGAGGCCATTGTGCCACCGAATGGAGGCCCGGCCTCGGCCCTTGCGCGGTATCGTATTTCCGTCGGTAAAAGCGACTATCGATGAATGCCTGAACGCGCGCTCGGGCGGGCCGGAAAAGCGCGGCCACCGCCAACGTCGATCCTGCTACCGCCATGTCGGAGCGGCGATTCCGACTGAGACTGGGACTGCACCGAGGAAGAAGGGAAAGAGCAAGTCGGGCAGGTTGAAGACCTCCCCCAGCACAATCCCCAGGGTCAGCAAAACCGCCGTGACGGCCACCCACTTGAGCTGCTGTCGCTCCTCGAAGGGGGCGCTCCGGTACCTAAAGATCAACGAGCCGGCGCACAGGAGGGCCAAAGGATAGAGTGGGAACAACAAGAGGGTGTCTATACTTTCCACATCCACGAGTCCCTCGATCCCGATCGGATTCCTTATCGAGTAGCCATCACCCACCAAGTTCTCTTTCAGCATCGACAAAACCGTGACCAGCCCGATGAGCAATCCGGCGAACCAGGCCACCGGAACCCAGCGCCGCGATGGCGGGCGTCCGGTCGGGAACAAGAGGAAGAGGAAGGTTGGGATCGTGGCGATCAGCGGCAGCCAGGCCCAGCCCTCCAGCCACGCTCCAACCGACGTCGCCGGGAGTTGTTTCTCGGGATGCAGTACCAGCCCGTAGCGCGCGTACAGCGTGCCGAGGGTGAGCAGTCCGGCGAGGAGCCCGATGCTCAGAAAAAGCCATCCGATAGCGTTGGTGGGATGCCGCGAAGCGATCAAAGCTCCGATGATGGAGAACGCCATGAAAACAGCGGAGAGTGCAATGTCCTCCGCCAAGGTCCCGTAGGGATTGTCCGTCGCCGTCCCCAGCAGCAGAGCCGCAACAATGAGGATGACCGACAGAATCAACATGAACCATGGAAGAGTGGAGACCAAAGTGAGCGATCCGCTGGAGGATCGCGACGATGGAAAATGGCCAGGGCGGCTGCCCTTCATTCAACCCTCCTGTTACCGGTTCGAAGCGGTTACACGGCGGGCAAGCAGCGGCATCATTGCGGAGAGGGCGATCTCGACCACCATAAGGGGTGTCTCCAGAGGATCCCACCCGGCCCGGCTCAGGCGCCGGCGTACGAGTCTTTCGGACAGGAATCCGGGAATGTTGAATCCACCGATTATTCCAATCGTGCGGACGGCGACAATGCTCGGACGCCGGGCGAGCACCACGGTGGCCGTGGCCTGAGCCAACAGCGTCGTTACCGGCGCCGAGAAGGCGGTTCCTTGAAATATCGATTCGCGCGCGACCTTGTCGGGGTGCCCAACCATGAATCCGACGTCGAAGTTGTGACTTCGTTTGAGCGCCACGGCCATGCCGGTAACGGACGATGCCAGCTGCACGGCCGACACCGAGGCCAGTAATCGCCGCCGTTCCACAAGAATCAGGCTAGCAGCCGCACGCTTTCAATCTTTTCTACAGCAGCCTCGCTGAGCGGGGCTATCGTGGAAAAGATCGACTCGGGGCCTCCGGGAGGCCCCCGGCGAGGGCGTCGAGGTACTTCGCCCCGGTCCCAGTGTTGTAGAGGACGACCGGCCCCTCGAGCTTTCCGGCGCGAGCAAGGGCCGCGGCGGCGGCCACGGTCGCGGCCCCCTCGGGGCAGGCCAGCACTCCCTCGGCGGTGGCCAGCTCCCCCACCGCCGCAACCAGGTCACGTTCCTCGACCGCCACCATGGACCCGCCCGAGCGGTGCACCCGCGCGAGCACCAGAGAACCTTCCGAGGGAGAGGGCACCCTCAGGCCCGCGGCGATTGTGTCCGGGGGAACCGGCCACGGCCTCGGCTCTTCATCGCCCTCGAAGGCCTCCACCAACGGGGCGCAGCCCGCCGGTTGTACACCTACGATCCGAGGGCCCTCATCCGTCGCCCAGGATGCGCCCGCCATCTCCTCCACCGCCTTGGACGCCGCCACCGCCGCGAGCCCTCCTCCCACCGGAAGCACCAGCGTGCGCGGCCAGTGCCCCAGCTGCTCCCTGAGCTCGAACCAGGCCGATTTCTTGCCCTCGAGCCGGTACGGCTCGGAGAACGTCGCCGCCAGATAGGCGCTGCGGGAGCGGGCGATCTCCTGCGCCCGCGCCCCGGCATCGGCGATCGTTCCCTCGACGAGCTCGAGGTGGCCCCCTGCGAGCTCAACTTCGATGTGATTCGTTCGGGGGGCCGATCGCGCCATCGTCACCGCGACCCTCAGCCCGGCGCGCGCTCCATAGAGAGACCATGCCCCCCCGGCGTTACCGGCGCTCGGCAGCACGACCTCTGTGGCGCCGAGCTCGCGGGCCCGGGCGACCCCGATGCAGGCGCCGCGCGCCTTGAAGGTCCCGCCGGGCAGCCCGCCGTCGTCCTTCAGCCATACTTCGGCCCCCCAGCGTTCGGACAAGACGGGGAGCGCCAAGAGCGGCGTGCGAGGCTCTCCGAGAGAGAGGGCCTCCCCGGTAACCGGCAGAAGCTGCCGGTAGCGCCACAGCCCGCCGCCCTCCAAATGACTCGGATCGAAGCGATCGAGGTGATAGCGGGCGAACAGCGTGCCGCCGCAGGGGCAGCGGTTCTGAACGACCCCGGCATCAAGCTCGCGTTCGCAGCGGGCGCATTGGAGGTGCGAGAGGAGGGACCCCATCGAGCCGAGGCTACGCTACGCTGAGATCGACATGGGGGAGCTCGACATGGAGCAAGGGGGATCGAACGGCCACCTCGTGCGTCTGGACGACGTCACGAAGAGCTTTGGAGACAACGTCGTCCTCGACAAGGTGAGCATGGCTGTAGATGCCGGCGAGGCGATCGTGGTTGCCGGGCCCTCCGGCTCGGGCAAGTCCACGATGCTGCGCTGCATCAACGCGCTCGAAACCATCGACTCGGGCGACATCGTCTTCGACGGCAACTCCATCCCCTCCGCCGGCAAGTCCATCCACCGCCTGCGCGCCGAGATTGGCATGGTCTTCCAGCAATTCAATCTCTTTCCGCACAAGACCGTGCTCGAGAACATCATGCTGGGTCCGGTCGAGGTCATTTCCGTGGCGCGGCCCGAGGCCAAGGATCGGGCTCGCGACCTCTTGGAACAGGTTGGCATTCCCGAGAAGGCCGACGCCTACCCGGCCGACCTCTCCGGAGGCCAGCAGCAGCGCGTCGCCATCGCCCGAGCGCTGGCCATGCAGCCGAAACTGATGTTGTTCGACGAGCCGACCTCGGCGCTCGACCCGGAGATGATTCGTGAGGTTCTCGACGTCATGCGCGCTCTCGCGCGCGAAGGGATGACGATGATCGTCGTTACTCACGAGATGGGCTTCGCACGGGAAGTGTGCGACAAGATCGTATTCATCGATGAGGGCAAGATCGTCGAGCAAGCGCCGCCGGAGGAGTTCTTCAACGACGCCAAGAGCGAGCGCGCGCGCGATTTCGTCGACAAGATCATTCATCATTGATTAGTTCCAATTGAATGTTCAGATTGAGCTAGGTACCGTCGATTCCCGGCCGAGGGCCGGGAAAGGGGGAATGACATGAGGGATCCACGAAGAAGAAAATGGTGGGTGGTGGCTGTCGCTTGCCTGCTGTTGGTACCCGTCGCCTGCGGTGGCGGAGAAGAACCCTCGGAACAGCCGTCTGGTGGCGGCAATGGCGGCGGCGACCAGCCGCAATTCGAAGCCGGCACCACGATGGCCAAGCTTCAGGACGAGGGCAAGGTCGTTATAGGGGTCAAGTACGATGTCCCGCCGTTCGGCTTCCAGAACCCCGAGACGGGCGACGTCGAGGGCTTCGATGTCGACCTGGGCAAGATCATCGCCTCGGAGCTGGGGGTGGAGGCGGAATTCGAGGAGGCGATCTCCGATAACCGCATCCCCTTCCTGCAAGACGGAACCGTCGACCTCATCCTTTCGACGATGACGATAACGACGGACCGGGACACCGAGATCGACTATTCACGCCCCTACTTCATCGCTCACGGCCGCATACTGGCGCCCAAGGGATCGGACATCAAGGGAATCGACGATCTCAATGGCAAGCGCGTATGCACGGCGCTGGGCTCCACCTATGAAAGCACTATCAAGGAGCAGGCGCCCGACGCCGACCTCGAGCTGGTCGACTCCTACTCCGAGTGCACCGAGCTGCTGCAGAACGAATCGATCGACGCGATCTCGACCGATGACGTCATCCTCACCGGCATGATCATTCAGGACAAGTCGTTGGAGCTCGTCGGAGATCAGCTTACGGTCGAGCCTTACGGCATAGGCATTGCCGATGGCGACAAGGAGCTGAAAGGCTTCGTCGACGGCGTCGTCGATGATTTCTTGGCCAGCGGGGAGTTCGACAAGCTTTACGAGAAATGGGTGGGTCAGTACACTGGCGAGCCCGCCGACGACCCGGCCAAGATGACCCTGCAGGAAGCTCTGAAGCTATTCCCCTGCGACGAGACCTGTTGAGAGGCTAAAAGATGAGTGGATTGTGGGAGGTGCTCGTCCGGCACTTCCCACAATTCCTCTCGGGCTTCGTGGTCACGATTCAGCTGGTGGCGGCGGCGTTTGTGGTCGCCGTCGTATTAGGCGTTGTGGTGGCGGGGCTGCGAGTGCAACCCCTGCCACCGCTGCGCCTCGCCGGCACCATCTATGTCGAGTTCTTCCGCAACATTCCATTGCTGGTGCTGTTGTTCATCGCCTTCGCCGGGTTGCGGCGAGCGGGGCTGGACATCAGCCGCTTCGCGGCGGGAGCCGGCAGCCTCGGACTCTACACCGCCGCCTACGTTGCCGAGGCGATTCGCTCGGGGGTGTTTGCGGTGGGACAGGGGCAGATCGATGCCGCGCTTTCCCTCGGCTTCACCTATCCACGAACCCTCCGAATGATCGTGCTGCCGCAAGCGATCCGTACCGTGATCCCTCCGCTGGGAAACCTAATGATTGCGATGATCAAGAACTCCGCCATCATCGGAGTTGCGCTGGCTCTCGCCGACGACCTCCTCAAAGAAGCTCGCGTCATCAACTCGCGCACGTTCCAGACCAACGAGGTCTTCTTCTGGGCTGCGGTCGGCTATCTGATACTGACGGTGGGGACGACCTTTGTCGTACGATATCTCGAGCGTCGACTCGTGATCCGGAGATAAGGGTGTCCTATCTCATTGATCCGGCCAACTGGGAGTGGCTCTTCGCCGGCAACAACCTACGCTTTCTGCTGCAGGGCTTCTTGATCAACCTGCAGATCGCGATCTTGGCCATGGTTCTGTCACTTGTCTGCGGACTGGGCCTGGCTCTGCTGCGCGTATCCCGTTGGGCTTGGGTCAAAGCCGTGACTGGCACATGGATCGACGTGTGGCGCAACCTTCCCTTGATCTTCATCATGCTCTATCTGTCGCTGTCGATCCCCGAAAACTGGCGCACCGTTTACCAGGACCTGATACCGGCGTGGCTTCCGGACGCCTTCGACTCCCCGTTCTTCCCGGCTGCGGTGGCCGGGCTGACCCTCTACAACTCCGCTGTCATCGCCGAGATCATGCGGGCGGGGATCCAGTCGTTGGAAAAGGGGCAGGGGGAGGCGGCCGCGGCCCTCGGTCTCTCCTACTGGAAGTCCATGAGGCTCGTGATACTTCCCCAAGGCCTGCGCCGCATGGTGCCCGCCACCGTGTCGCAGCTGATAACTCTCAACAAGGACACCACGTTGGTGAGCATCATCGCGATCCAGGAAGCGCTACGGCACAGCCGGATCATCACGAGCACGAGCGGCAGCCCCTTCCTCGGCGTCGGCGTCGACGCTCCCCTGCTTCACGTGTTTCTCGTGACCGGCCTCCTGTTCGTGGCGGTCAACTTCGGGCTGTCGCGCCTATCGAGGCGGCTGGAGGTGCGGGAACGGCAGCGCGGCGGGGGCGACGTCGAGCGCGTGACCGGCATCGAGGACCAGCTCGAGACGGCCTGATAGTCCGGACAATATCGGGGAGCGCGGTCACGAACTCAGTGTTTAGGACACTTGTGCGACCGCGTCCCAGAAGTCGAGTTCGAAGGTCTGGAGAAGACGAGCGGCACGCCGGGCGCATTGCGGTGAGTCTCCCGCTCGCAGGCCCTCGTCGACGACGGCAAGGAGGCCGTCTCGAAGCTCCGGCGGCGGTTTTCCGAAGTAGTCGAAGAAGGCGGTCGTATCTTCATCCGACTCGTAGGTGGTGCGCAACGCCTGAGCCATCCGGGCGCAATTCGCGCCCCATGCGTCGAGGTTGGCGGCGAATGCAAACGCTATGTCGGAGGGAGAGCCGTTCAGAGCCAACCACGCGACGTAGGACGGATAGGCCTGGGCGCGTGCCCTGGGCTCGTATCGTCGAAGTTCGTCTTCAGTCAGGTCCAACCACCGCGCGAACAGCGACAACTTTGTGAGCGCAACCCCCTCGCCCTGAGCAAGAGCGAGCAGCAGATCCCCCGCTTTCCCCGTGGAGAAGCGAGATGCGGCGAACGCGAAGCTGCGGCGATCGCTGGAAACGATGGCGTGTTGCTCACCGGCAAAAGCTCTTAGCTGATCCTTGGAGACGTTGCCCCGCTCCAGCGATAGAAGAAAGGGGTGGGACCTGATGGCGTCCTCGACCGACTTCAGATCATCACTCAGCTCTGCGAGCAGGCCGCCCGCCGTAACACGGATACTCGAACCCTCCACGACTCCTCCCTTCCCCGGCATTGTCCGGATCAGGTACGTGGCGGTGGATCAGCCGCTCTCAGCTCAGTCCCGGAGCTCTAGACGAAGCCCAGGGCTGAGCGCGCCAGCGGAGACATCTTCTCAGGGCTCCAGGGCGGGTACATGACGACCTCGGTGGAGACCTCGCCGATGCCCTCGATCCCCGCAGTCGCCTGCTTGATCTCTTCGTCGATCATCGGCGCGATGGGGCAGCCCATGGTGGTGAGCGTGAACTCGATCTTGACGTCTCCCGAGTCGTTGATGTCGACGTCGTAGACCAGCCCGAGGTTATAGATGTCGATCCCGAGCTCGGGGTCGTTGACAGTCTTGAGGGCCTCCTCGACCTCGGCCCTGATGTCCTCTGTGGTCGCCATTGTTCGATTCTACGTCGCTCAGGCGAGTCCGGCGCACGTCTCGGCCGCGAGAGCGTCGACCACGTCCTCGAAACTGCCCGTGCGCTCGTAGACCGCGCGCTGCCGGTCGGCTCCGTTGCCTCGCCTGAGAGTGTCGGCCACCAGAAAGGAGACCTCGTCGAAGTCGCCGAGGCGCTCGAGGGCGGGACGAACGTGCTCCAACAGGTCCGTCACCAGCTCGGCCGCCGGCTTCGCTCGGGCGGTGCGAACGTCGATGAGCTCGCCCCTCAGGCCGTCTCGCCCGGCGCGCCACTTCGCCGCCTGCAGCAGCTCGGGCCGGGTCATCGGAGCTGCGGTTCCTCGCTCGATCTCGTCCAGACAGGCCACCGCCAGGGCACGCACGAGCCCCGCCACCATGACCGTCTCGTCGATGGAAGTCGGCACGTCGGTGGCCCTGAACTCGAGCGTGTCGTAGCGCATCGAGGGCCTGATGTCCCAGTAGATCTGAGAGGCATCGGGCACACTTCCGCCCGCCACGAGGTCGTCGATGAGCTTGTCGTACTCGGCGCGGGAACCGAAGTGGTGCGGCAGGTCGGACTGCGGCCAGCGCCGGGCGATCTCGGCGCGAAAGCTCGCGTAGCCGGTGTCGGAGGAGCCCCAGAAGGGCGAGTTGGCGGCCATTGCAATCAACACCGGGACCCACAGACGGGCCCGGTTCATGACGCCGATCAGCGCCTCGGGATCGTCGATGCCGACGTGCACGTGGGTTCCGAAGATGACCGTCTCGCGCACGATCTGCCGGTAGCTCTCCTCGAGCTCTTCCTGGCGAGGCGAGTCGGTCACGGGCTGGTGCTCCCAGCGGCTGAACGGATGCGTTCCTCCGGCGACCGGCCGGGCCCCCCGGGCCGCGGCCATCACGCTTATCGACCGTCGTGCTGCGGCGATTTCCGAGCGCACCTCGGCCAGGTTGGTGCAAACGCGGGTTCCGACCTCGATCTGCGAAGAGTGGAGCTCCTCCTTGATATCGAGGTCCAGGGCTTCGGCGCGCAGGACGATGCGGGGCGCAACCGCCACCAGCGCCCGAGTGTCGGGGTCGACGAGCTGATACTCCTCCTCGACCCCCACTGTCACCGGCCCGCCCCTCATGGCCGCTTGGATATATCCCACGCCTCCAACTGTCAAGGAGCGTTCGGCACGCCGGGGGCCGCGGTCGCTGGTGTGGAGCGGCGCCAACGAGAGGGGCGGGCGGATCAGGCCCGGCCCGGTACTCAACGCGCGTGACGCGCTCACGAGTACCGAAGCGGTACCTGAGAGCGCTCTGAGCGCGATCGACTACCCGCGGCCCAGAAGCTTCTCGATCAGTGCGCCGTACTGGAGCAGGTGGCGGACCGCAAGGAACTCGTCGCGCACGCGCTTCTGCGCCTCGGCCCCCATTTGTCGCGCCCTCGGCTCGTCTTCAACCAGCCCCACAACCGCGGCCCCGTAGGATTCGAGGTCGGAAGGATCGTCCACCAAAATGCCGCTGACCCCGTGCTCGATCTGGTCCTGGATCCCGCCGATGCGTGTGGCGACCACGGCCCGAGCCTTCCACATCGCCTCGGCGACCGTGAGGCCGAAACCTTCGGCGAGGCTCTTCTGCACCACGACCGCGGCCCGGCGCTGCAGCGCGTTGACGATGGCGGCGTTCTCCTCCCGATCCTCCATGGGCAGAGCGGCCAGATGGACCCGGGCCCGGGCCTGCTGCGGGAGCGCCCGCCACGCCGCCTGTGATTCGGCCAGCACCTCGGCCCCCTCGGGATCGTCGGCGACCGCGGCCACGCTGGGGCCGGCGACGACGAGGTGGGCGTCGGTAACAGGGGCGACGTGGCGGCCGAAGCCCTCGATGACTCCCACGGGGTCCTTGAGCCGGTCCCAGCGAGACACCTGCGTCACCACCAGGGCATCTGGCGGCACGGGCTCGTCCTCGAACATCTCCGCGTGACGATCGACCCGCCCGGGGGTTCCGTCCTCGCGCAGGAACGCGCCGAGCCCTGAGCCGCCGTCGGGCACAATCCCGGCCGTGTCCAGGATGCGGGAGACGTCTTCGGGGGCGAGCTCCTGGTTCTTGGGAGAAAATGCGTCGATAGAGGGTGCGATCAGGACGATCTTGTCGTCCGCCAGCCGCTCCCACGCGAACGCCCGGCGGGAAAAGACATAGGCGTGGGCGGGCTCGACATAACCCCGCAGGAAGTCCCACGCCACTCTCGCCGTCTCGTTCGGGTGGTCGAGCCCCACGTGGCAGCGCCATATCACCACCGCACCCGCCTTCACCAGGCCGGCACACATACCCGCCGGTTGGGGATCGTGAACGATCACGATGTCCCCCGGTCGCACCAGGTCACAGAGCTCCTCCGCGGATGGCGCGAGCGTTCTTTCGTAAAGAGCCGCATCCTCGGACCCCAGCTTTCCGCCGTCACCGGGGCTGCCGTGGAGGTGGTTGTGGAGCCTCTTCGTGAGCCGAAAGAAGTCCTCGTTGCCGGGGATGACGATCCAGCGCGCATCGACACCTTCACCGCGCGCGTAGGCGAGCAGCGAGCGCAGCATCTCGGCCACGCCCCCGCCCGCGGCGGTCGAGTTCACGTTCCAGATCGCCCGGCCCTCGAGCAGCCGCGCCGCCTCTTTCATCCGTTTGGCAAAGGGGGCGAAGCGCTCGACGCCGACCGCCTCCTCGAAGCGCTCCGGGGGCAGAACGCCCACCGGCACCTGGGTCAGCTCGCTCACGACAAATCGAGCCCCAGCAACCGGGCTGCGTTGTGCTTGAGCACGTCGTCGGTCTTGTCTCCCAAACCCAGGTCACCGATCTCGTCGAGGATCCGGCCGGGGTCCAGCATCGGGTAGTCGCTGCCCCACACGAAGCGATCCGAGAGGCGGCCGCGAGCGTCGCGCTTGACCTCCTCGGGGATGTACTTGGGGCGCCAGCCGGAGAGGTCGACCCACACGTTGGTCTTGTGCATGGCGGAGGCGAGCACCTCGAGGTGCCACGGGTAACCAAAGTGGGCCATGACCACGGTGAGCCCGGGATGG
>DASRPA010000056.1:0-12047 GCA_035646635.1 Actinomycetota bacterium
TCGAACGCCTGGGAGCGGTCGGGCCCGTAGCGGTAAACGGCGAAGTCCTTGTCGAAGCTTGCCGCTCGCCGGCAGCTCAATCGTTCCATCAACGCAAAGCTCGTGCAGTCGACGATGTCGAACTCTTGATCCCTCCAGGCCTCCGCGATGGCCTGAGCGCGTTCGAGATCCGCGGTCGTCACGACCTCGATCCTCAACGGCGTGCTGCGCAGTGCGCGCCAGAAGCGCAGCGCTTCCCCATAGCCGGCGCGCCGGTTAATCAGGGCCCAAGCTTCGATGATGACGTGGTCGGTAGAGAAGGGATCGGCATCCGCCAGGCCGGACAGTACTTCGGCCGCGCGCTGGTGCCGGCGGTCCCGGGCCAGGGCGGCTCCGACCAGGATGCCGGTGTCGACGAAGATGCTCACAGGACCTTGCGGCGAGCTCCTCGGCCACGAGGAGTGCTGCCGTGGGAAGCGTCTCCCATCGTCTTGCGGTAGCGGGCATCGAGCGCGTCCGCCTTGTAGTCATCCTCGTGGCGAGCAACATCTGTAGGCTCGACTGAATCGACGATCCCGATCAGAGCGTCAAACCCGGGCGAATCGGGGGAGCCCCGCGGCGCCAGTCGCTCCCTAACGATCTCTCGCAATAATGCGGCCAACGACAGACCACGTCGATGGGCCTCGTCTCGGAGGCGGCGGTGGTCGTCCGGGTCGAGATAGATCTGTGTCCTCTGGTAAGCCATGATGTTGACATTATGACACCAGCGGGTGAGTCGGACCGTACTCGATGCGAAATCGTTAGGACCCGCGACTCGCGCCAAAAAAAGGGATACCGGGGGTCGGTCGGGTAGGGTACGGCGGTCGGGAACCTCAAGGGGGAGGAGCAGGCGATGACACGTCGGCGCAGGGGCAGATTCGCATGGGCGGGTGTCGCAGCAGTCATGGCGATGCTGATGCCGGGACTCGGGGCGGCCTCGGCCGCACCACCCTTCGTCACCAAGGCAGCACCAATGCTGGAAGCCACCGGCGGCGAGGTACAGGCGATCCTCACCGTGGGCGACGAACTCTCGAACGGGCACGAGTTCCAGTCCGTGCCCGATGGCATCTCGCTGCTGGGCGCAGAGGGCCGGGCCCACGCGTTCGTCAACCACGAGACCACCACGGTGCCCTTCCCCTATATCGAGGGAAGCCCCGAAGAGTCGCTGTCGGACTTCCGCAACTCCGAGGTCAGCAGGCTGCGCCTGGTTCACACGGACGACGAGGTGGGGGTCAGTGGCGCCTCTTTTGCCATCCGCAGCAGCGCCAACTATCAGCGTTTCTGCTCGAATTACCTGGCGACCGCAGCAGAGGACTTCGAGCGCGACCTCCTCTTGACTAACGAGGAGACGCCCGACTTCGTGTTTCGTTCGGGCCGCGCCTGGCGCGGTCCCGACACCGCCACCGACCCCGACGCCGAGCAGGCCGGTGTGGTCGTGGCCTACGACCCGCACCGCAACAAGCACCGAAGCATCTACGGGATGGGGCGACACAACCACGAGAACAGCTTGGCTGTGCCGGGTTACGGCCACCCGGTCGTGCTGTCGGGCGACGACACCTTCAGCGCGCCGGCCTCGCAGCTCTACCAGTACGCAGCCGGCAGCGCCCGAGCCGTGTGGAACGATGACGGCCACCTGTGGGCGTTCAAGTCCTCTCAGGCCAATGACTACGGCGATCTCGAGAGCTCGGACGACATCTCCGGCCGCTTCATTCGGGTCCCCGATCGCATCGCCCGGGGCGGGCAGGACGGGCTCGAGGAATGGTCGAACGCGAACAACGTGTTCCAGTTCATCCGCGTCGAGGACCTCGCCTACGACCGCAATCACGACAATGTCGTCTACTTCGCCGACACCGGCGAACCGCGCGCCATTCCGGATCCATCCACGACCCGGCTGATGCGCGGCCCGGACGGCACCATGGGCCCCTATCCGAACGGACGCGTCTTCCGCATGGAGCTCGGCACGAAAAACCCCCGCCGAGTCAAGAGCCTCTCGATCCTGATCAACGGCGATGTGCGCGGTGCTGAGGGCGCAGGCGACCTCGACCTCATCCACAATCCGGACAACGTCGAGACGACGGCAGACGGCCTGCTCTTTCAGGAGGACCCCGGAAGCCAGAACCAGTACCCGGCCGGCGGCGGGACAACCGCCCGCATCTGGCACTACTCGTTCTCGGATAAGTCACTGGAGGTCGTCGCCAGGGTCGACCAGGCCCTCGATCCCGCTGCCAACGCGGGGGCGTGGGAGTCGACGGGCATCGTCGATGCTTCCGCCTATTTCGGAGAGGGTGCTTTTCTGGTCAACGTGCAGGCGCACAGTCTCATCCTCGAAACCGCTCCGGGGCCCGACATAACCGGAGACGGAGAGCCCGACTGGACGTTTAAGCGAGAGGGCGGGCAGCTCCTGCTGTTGCGGCTGCCGGCCGAGTGACGCAAGGGGCGGCGCGGATGCCGCGCGCCGTCGTGGTGACGGTTTCCGATGGGGTCGCCCATGGTGTGCGTAAGGACGGCTCGGGCGAAGCGGTTCAACGACTGTTGAGCGAGCAGGGCATCGAGGTCGTTTCACGCAGGGTGACTCCGGACGAGCTCTCCGACATCGAGGCCCTCCTGCGCGAGCTTGTCGGCGCGGGTATCGAGCTGGTCGTCACCACCGGGGGCACCGGGTTGGGGCCGCGCGACGTCACGCCCGAAGCGACCAAGAGGGTGATCGAGCGAGAGGCGCCTGGACTCGCCGAGCTCATGCGCAGCGCAGGCCTGCAGAAGACCCCGCACGCGGCGCTGGCGCGGGGCTTGGTCGGCACGAGTGGCCGCACTCTGATCGTGAACCTTCCCGGAAGCCCCAAGGGGGCGTCCGAGAGCCTCGAGGCGTTGTTTGGAGTGCTGCCGCACGCACTCCAGCTGCTGGCCGGCCACACCGAGCACTCGAAGGCTCCACCGGTTTCGGCCCCCGCGCCGAAGGAGGCCTCGGCCGACCCCAAGGACCGCGTCGTGGCCACGGTCGTGGACGCAGATGGTGAGCCGCCCTGCCGGGTGGGCCAGCGGCTCGTGATCTCGGGGGGCCGAGCGATCGATGGAACATTGGGCTGCTCTGAATTCGACGCCGCTGCCCTGAAAGACGCCGCGGAGGTTTCGGCAGGGGGAGAGCCCCTCAAGCGGGTATACGAGCACGAGCTCGGGCGCGCCCACGTCTTCCTGGAGCCCACGTCCGCCGCGCCGAAGCTCGCGGTGGTGGGGGCAACGCCGGTCGGGCTCGAGCTGCTGCGTATCGGCGTGGCGCTGGGATTTGACTGCTTGCTTATCGAGCCGCGTGCCGAGCGCGTGAGCGCCGAGCACCGGGCGGCCGCGTCGGGCGGAGTCTTCGGGAGCACCGCAGAGGCTCCTCTAGATCGGAACTCTGACCTCGTGCACACCGACCACGACGCCCCCGGAGTGGCGGACGCGCTGGCCGGCGCCCTCGACGCCGGCGTCTTCTCCATCGGGATCATGGGCAGCAGGCGCCACACCGCACCCCATCTCTCACAGCTGTCCGGACGGGGGTACTCGGCTTCCGACATCGAGCGCATCGAGAGCCCGGTCGGGCTCGACATCGGGGCGCGCTCGCCCGGCGAGATCGCAGTTTCGATAGCGGCCGGGCTAATAGCGGGGCGGCGCCGCAACGAGAACCGAGCCGGTTCAGCCCCCTAGTTAAGGGGTACGCTCGAAGAAGTAAGCCAACCACCGGGAGGACCGACAAATGGTCGAAAAGGAAGTCGAGCGGACAATCGACGCGCTCCTGGAGGAGCGTCGCGAGTTCGAGCCGCCGAAGGAGTTCACGGCACAGGCCAACGCCAACGATCCGTCTATCTACGAGCATGCGGAGAAGGACCCCGAGGCATGGTGGGAGTCGCAGGCCGAGCGCCTTAGCTGGAGCAAGAAATGGGACAAGGTGCTCCAATGGGACCCGCCGCATCACGAGTGGTTCGTGGGCGGGAAGCTCAACGCCAGTTACAACTGCCTCGACCGCCATCTTGAAGAGAACGGCGACCGGATTGCCTACCATTGGGTCGGCGAGCCCGGTGACTCACGCTCGATCTCCTATCAAGAGCTCCATGCCGAGGTGTGCAAGCTCGCCAACGCGCTCAAGGAGCTTGGCGTGCAGAAGGGGGACCGGGTCGCGATCTATCTGCCGATGATCCCCGAGCTTCCTGCGTCCATGCTCGCCTGTGCCCGCATCGGCGCAGTGCACTCCGTGGTGTTTGGCGGTTTCTCGGCGGGCTCGCTCAGAGATCGCATCAACGACGCCGACTGCAAGATCCTTATCACCGCGGACGGCGGCTACCGGCGTGGACAGAACGTTCCGCTCAAGGAGAACGCCGACGAGGCGCTCGAAGAGACAGAGTCGATTGAGAAGGTCATCGTAGTCAAGCGAACGACCGACGATGTGGCCATGACCGATGGGCGGGACGTCGTTTACGGCGAGCTCATCGAGTCGCAGTCCGCCGAATGTGAGCCCGAGGAGATGGACGCAGAGGACATGCTCTACGTGCTCTATACCTCCGGAACCACCGGGAAGCCGAAGGGGATCGTCCACACCACGGGCGGTTATCTGACCGGCGTTTCCTCCACTCACAACCTCATTTTCGACATCAAGCCGGATTCCGATGTCTATTGGTGCGCAGCCGACATCGGCTGGGTCACCGGGCACAGCTATATCGTCTACGGTCCCCTGGTCAACGGCTGCACGTCCATCCTCTACGAGGGGGCGCCGGACTACCCCGACAAGGACCGCTACTGGTCAATCGTCGAGGAATACAAGGCCACGATTCTCTACACCGCCCCCACCGCCATCCGGGCGATGATGAAGTGGGGCGTCGAGTACCCGCAGAAGCACGATCTGAGCTCGCTCCGGCTACTGGGAAGCGTCGGCGAGCCGATCAATCCCGAAGCATGGATCTGGTACCAGGAGTTCATCGGCGGAGGCAAGGCTCCCGTGGTCGACACCTGGTGGCAGACGGAGACTGGCGCCATAATGATCTCTGCTCTGCCCGGCATCACCAAGCTCAAGCCGGGTTCCGCCACCGTGCCCTTCCCCGGCGTCAGCGCCGACGTGGTGGACGAAAAAGGAAACTCGGTAGGTTTGGGCGCGGGTGGTTATCTGGTCCTGAAGCGACCGGCGCCTGCCATGATGAGGACAATCTTCGGCGATGACGACCGCTACCGCGAGACCTATTTCGAGAGATACGGGGACGAAACTTACTTTGCAGGTGACGGTGCCAAGCTCGACGAGGAAGGCTACTACTGGCTGCTGGGCCGCGTCGATGACGTCATGAACGTCGCAGGCCATCGCATCTCTACTTACGAGGTCGAGTCTGCCCTCGTAGCGCACGAGTCGGTGGCAGAAGCCGCGGTCGTGGGTCGCACCGACTCGAAGGAAGGCCAGGCAATCGTCGCATTCGTGACTCCTCGCTCGGGACATGAGGGCAACGACGATCTATCGAAAGAACTGCGGCAGCATGTTGGCAAGGCCATCGGCAAGATCGCACGGCCACAGTCGATCATCTTCACCGACGATCTTCCCAAGACGCGTTCGGGAAAGATCATGCGGCGGCTGCTCAGAGACGTCGCCGACGGAAACGAGCTCGGAGATGTCACGACTCTGCAGAATGCGCCGATCCTCGATGAGATCAAGAAGAAGTCGGACAGCCAGGCGGCCGACGGCAAGGACGACAAGTAGGGGTTCAACCGGCGGGCCGGAACCCCGCCTCGGAGCATTCGGGGGTCGATGCCGCAATAGAGGGAAAGACCATGTGCGACATCCTCTCCCGCAACGCTTCGACTTTCGGAGATCAGCCCGCCACCGCATTCAAGCGCGAGGGCGAGTGGCAGGTGAGTACCTGGCGCGACTACCGAGAGATGGTCGCTCGTGTCGCGCTGGGCTTCAAAGAGATGGGCGTGAAGCGCGGCGACTGTGTCGCGCTGATGTCTCGCAATCGCCCCGAGCATCTCGTCTGCGACCTCGCCGCCCTGCATCTGGGAGCGATCCCGGTCTCTCTTTACAACACCTTCTCCGCCGATCAGATCGCAGATGTCGCAGCGGACTGCAAACCCAAGATCGCAGTCGTGGAGAGTCCCGAACAACTCGTTCTGTGGGAGCAAGCGCGCGCCGGGCTCGACCATATTGCGGTGATCGAGTCCTCAGGGCGAGACGACGGCTGTATCGCGCTGGGCGAAGTTGAAGACAAGGGTCGCGCCGCGCTGAGCTCGGGCAGGGAGCGGTTCGAGAACGAATGGAAAAAGCTCAAGCCGTCGGATCCAGCCACGATTATCTACACCTCGGGGACTACGGGCGCCCCCAAGGGAGTCGTGATCACGAACTACAACGCGTTGTGGACGGCGGAGTCGGTCGATCAGTGGCACACGTGGCCGATCGGATTCAAGTACGTCTCCTACCTTCCTCTGGCTCACAGCTTGGAACGCCTCGCGGCCCATTGGTTGTGCACCTACAAGGCCGCGTTCGTGCATTTCTGTCCCGAGGTTCCCGAGGTCTTCGACATGCTGGGGGAGGTTCATCCCTACGCCTTCGTCGCCGTCCCTCGCTTGTGGGAGAAGCTCGAATCCGGGATCAAAGCGAGCCTACAGGAACAGGACCCTCGAAAAAGAGCCGTGGCGGAGAGGGCGATCGCGGTGGGAACGAGGGCTGCGAGACTCGAGCAGGAGGGGAAACGGGTTCCAGTTGTGCTTGCTGCTCAGCGCGCCTTGTTCGATCGCGTCGTACTGCGCAAGATCCGGCACAAGATCGGGCTCGACGAAGCAGAGGTGGTGTTGAGCGGCGCCGCCCCGTTGGGCTCCGAGGTGGCAGAGTTCTTCTTCGGACTGGGAGTGAAGGTCGCCGAGGGTTACGGGATGAGCGAGAGCACTGCCCCGGCGACCATCAATCCCACGAGCCATCCTCGCATCGGGACGGTCGGCCCGGCTATCCCCGGCGTCGAGCTCAAGCTGCTAGACGACGGCGAGCTGTTGATTCGCGGGGGCAACGTGTCGCCCGGATATCTCAACGACGAGGCCCATACGGCAGAGGTCTTCGATGAGGACGGCTGGCTTCACACCGGAGACATCGCCGCTATTGAGTCCGACGGGTTCGTGCGCATCGTGGACAGAAAGAAGGAGCTGATCGTCACCGCCGGCGGCAAGAACGTCTCCCCTTCGCACTTGGAGAATCTCCTGAAGCGCCATCCGTTGATCTCATACGCGTGCGTGGTCGGCGATCGCAAGCCCTACATAGCCGCCTTGCTGGCACTCGATGCGGACGAGGCGAAGGGGTGGGCCGATCGAAACGGGATCGAGTTCTCTTCGCTGGAGCAGCTCGCAGGCGAGCCGCGCGTCGAGGAGGAGATGCAAAAGGCCGTCGAGGAGGTCAACGCCAAGGTGTCGCGGCCCGAAGGGATCAAGCGCTTTATGGTGGCCAAGAACGAATGGGGGCCGGGAGGAGACGAGCTGACCCCGACGCTGAAGCTCAAGCGCCGGGCGATCCTCGATAAGTACGCCGACGAGATTGCCGGCCTCTACTCCTGACGCGACCCCGCCGTTTGGGCGCGGAATCGTTAAGAAAGCTGCACGCCGGCACGCCGAAAAGGTTGGGAAGCCGCACACCGCTCTCATCGCTTGGCCTCCGGGGCTCGAAGCCACAGCGACGCGTGCGCGGGCTGCATCGTTAGTTGCACGACACTCAACAGCTCGGCGGTCAAGCTCTCGATGTCGATCTCGTCTCGCAGGTGGGTGCTGAAAACCTCTAGCGTCCTGGCGGCGTCGTACTTGCGTTGGTAGAAGCGACGATCGATGAACGCCTGGACGCGCCGCCGCAGCGGCTGGAACAGCGCCGCCACGGCAAGGGTCGCCGCGGCTACGGTCAGCTCGGACTCCCCCGCAAATGAGCTGACGCCGGCGACCACCGCGAAGTAGGACAGCGCAAGCACTGCCGCGAGGGGGCCGTAGACAAGGGTGCGGTTGATGATCCGGTCGATCTCATAGAGCCGATACTTCAAGACGGCCACGCCCAGGGCGACCGAGAGTCCCAAAGTAATCACACCGAAAACGAGATCGATAGCCCACTCAGGCAGTGTCGCGCTGGGCACAACGGCAACCAAGAGAATGCTCGCCGCAAATACGCCGACCAGGGCGCACATGGCATAGAGGAACCACTTGAGCTGCTGACGCTCCTCTCCGCCCGCACCGCGGAAACGCACGACCAGTGAGGCGACGCCCACAGGCACCAGCAACAGGAAGCCAATGAAGGACAGGGCGCCGGTCGCATCGAGGAATCCCTGGGCGCTTTCGATCCCAAATGGGTTGTCGCCCACCGCGATCTCACTGGCCTCCAACACCCCTGTCCCAAGAGCCGCCGAGAAGACATACATCCCCACCAACAGCACGCCCAGCCATGCGACGGGGACCCAGCGCCGTGACGGCTGTTGCCCGTCGGGAAACACCAGTGGGATGAACAAGAAGAGCAGCGCGAGGGATGGCGCGTTGATCAATGTGGCGAGCCACGCCATAACGATTCCGCCCGGCAGCGATCCCGGCTCTGTGATGAGGGCATGCAGGGCGTACCCGTCGGCGAAGCCCGCGGCTGCGTTTCCGATCCCCACGGCGCAGAAGATCCATCCGATCGCATTGCCCGCGCGACGGGACACGATCACTGCCCCGACGGCCGAGAACGGAACTAGACCCAGGGTCTCTGCCAGTCTGTCAAGCGCACCTAGTTGTGTTTCTCCGAGCCCGTGAAGGAACACATCTAAGCCCACGAAGAGCACGGTCAGCGCGCACATCGACCATGCGAAAGGCGCTGCCGCACGTGATCTCACCGCTCTGGTTCCAGCGCACACAGCCACAGCGACGCGTGCGCCAGCTGCATCGTCAGTTGCACGACGGTCATGTGCGGTGTCATCGCTGCGCCACTGTGGGGAGGGTGGCTTTTACGGTGACCCCCTCGAGATCGCTCTTCGCTCCCGCTGCCTAGTACATTTCGTCATGCCCGAACGACCGCCCGCCCTCGGCTGACCCTCCAGCAAGTCTTTCAGGTTTCCAACGGCCTGTCGAGCTGCTGTTGCCCGAGGCGGAGCAGGACCGCCCGAGCGACATTGAAGAAGCCGCCCGGCCCTCCACGGAGGATCTGCGTGACTCTCGTGGCGGATCCCGTCGGCTCAAACGTTTCGAAGGTTTCGATCGGAAAAGGCCCCGACGTACTCTTGAACGAAAACCTGTGGTTGGCCTCGAACTCAGTGACCTCGAATTGGGACTCGAACCTGCGGCCCAGGAAGTGGGTCACCTGCACGAACTCCGTACCGACGGTCGTCGGTCCGTCGGAGACCCGTCTCGCCTCCAGAGCTCGGGACCCACAGCGGAGCGTTGTCCACATCGACCGTGAACGTGAAGACCTCGTCCACCGGCCGATCAATCACTGCTCTCGACCGATAACATCAGTCCTCCTTTCATCACCTCTGGTCCAGCATCGCCTGTTGCCGTCTCCGAATCGTTACGGAGATAAGGACGGCGCTGCACGAGTGCCACTCGGCCCAGCATGGGCAAACAATGTCGCCGCGATACAGGTACTCGCTCACGGCCGTTAGCCGTATGAGTCCGTCATGGCAACCTCGTCGCCGCCGACGACCCCGAGCATCGACTGGAAACAATTAGATAGTCAGATGCGACGAGCGTTTGGTTTTCGAGCTCCTCGTCACGGCCCCCGAGACGTCGCCGGAGGACCGAACCGCCACGACCCCACCCCACCCTCGAGCAGGTAACCGCGAAAGGTCTTCAGGTAGTGGTGCCAGAGACAGAGACGGCAGAGGTTCGACAGACGGGTGAGCCCCTTTTGTCCCACGCCCACGATGTGATCGATCTGAAGCGGCCAGCGCACGTCGCAGCCGGGCACCACGCAAGTCTGATCGCGCGTCATCAGGGCGGTGCGGAGATGGGCCGGGATGGTGCGCCCGAAATGACTTATGGAACTGATGTCGACACCCTTTGTGACCACCGCACTGAGGATAGAGTCGGACATCAGCGCCTTCGCCGTGGCCACCGCGACGGGACCGACCCCTGCTATCTCCGAGCGCTCTCCGGGGACCAGATAGCCTCTCGTTAGAGCTGAATGATCGATCAGCACCTGGACCATTGCCTTGGGCCCCGAGCCCGACTTCTGATCGTCACAGTTGCCGTGCTCGGCGAGGGTCACAAGCGCATCCGCGGCGTAGGCCACCGAAGGCTCGTTGCGACCCTGCTTCTTTGCTTCCTTGGAGATGGACTCCGTGAGCGGCTTAAGTGCAGCCAACAGCATCCCTCCCGACTCGGGAGTGAGCAGGGCGTCGAGCCGGAAGGCTCCGTCGTGATCTCTCCAGTGGCGCAGACGGCGGCGCCTGCGGATCGACTCGTGACGCTCTGCCTCAGAGCCGAGAGACGCGGCCCTGACCCGGGCGCAGTGCTCCTTTAAGCCCGAGACGCTCTCCTTGTCGGCACTCTCCAACAGCTCTTGTTCTGCGCTTGGATCGGAGCTTGCCGCCGAGGTGATCTCCTGAGCCTGGGCCTGGGTCAGCCGGCCCGCCCGAAAGGCTTCGTCGGTCGAGGACAGATCGGCCATCTGAGAGGCGGTCTCGAGCATCCCCACCGCCTGTCCTACAGAGGTCTTGGTGGTCCTCGCCACCCAGTGAGCGGCGGAACGATCTCCCTCTTTACGCCACGCGCCTGAGTCCGCCACTCGTCCGGCACAGAGTGTCTTGCCGGCCGCCGCCGTGCGCTCGATGTGGGCGAAGCGCTCGACCAACTTCGCTGCGGTCTCGCTGTCGAGGACCTCGGGCTCGAACGCGTCCACGCCCGTGGCGATGATCTGCTCTGCCTCGCTTACCCACTCGAACATGTGTTCGATACTAGAGGAGGGGTGTGACACTCTTTCGATCCGGCCACGGCCCATGGGTCGCTTGCAACTAAGAGCCCTGTGAGTACCAGGACCCTCCCGGCCCGATGTAGCTGCGGCTCTCTCCCCAGGTCACGTGGGCGACCCCGTTACCGTCGATCGCGAGGCCTCCGTAATCCCCATAGGGAAACTTGAAGCCACGCTCGGACTTGTAGGGCGCACCCCCGGCTCGATTCGATAGCCGTTGGGCGGGGGACCACGTCTCCCCGCCGTCCGAGGAAGCCTTGTAGAAGGTGTTCCAGCGGCCGGTGCGATCGTCCATCCATGCGATGCGTACGTCTCCATTCCCGGTCGCGTCGATCATAGGAAACTCATGATCGACTCCCGATTTTGGGGCCACGTTGCGCGGCAGGGACCACGTTTCCCCGTTATCGTCAGACCAGCGAAGCAACAACCGAGCCCGGCCCGTCTTTACTCTGCTGGCGTTCCACAGCGCGTAGACACGCCCGTTGTCATCGGAGGCGACGGCGATCTGAGCACCGAAGAAAGCAGAGGAGCATCCGGCGAAGTCGGGACACGGCCGCTGCTCACGGGAGCGGTCGATGCCGATCGCATCCCAGCTGCGGCCCCCATCGGAAGAACGTAACAGGTACAGAACGATCTGGCCCTTGTAGTTCTGAGGATAAGCATCCTGCGCGCTGAAGACAGTTCCATCGGGCGTCACCGTAAGCCCGCCGGCGAACCAATACAGCTTGTTGCGCTTTCCCAGTACGGGAGGCGACCACGTTGCACCCGAGTTGTGCGAATAGACCGTGTAGGGCGCGCCCGCTGCGGGTCCATCCGCATTGAACGTGACATAGACGTCCTGACCGTCTGCCGAAACACCGATCCACGGCTTGTCGGAATACCGGCGGGCACCGTCCAACGCGCCGCTTCGCGTCCACGTCATTCCGAAGTCATCAGAGCGTGCGAAGTTGACCTCGAAGTCGTTCATCCACACGAAAAACGGAACCTGTCAACAACTTTGAGACACATTTCGTCGGAAATTAGTGAGTCACCTCCTCTGTCGTCGAACGGATCTCCGGGGGGTTGATCCAGGCAGCCGTCGGCAGCTTCCACGGACGAGGCGGTCCCTTAGGGAACCTCT
>DASRPA010000057.1:0-7549 GCA_035646635.1 Actinomycetota bacterium
TGCTGCTCTTGACAGTCCTGCTCCCTCTCGCACCCGTCCCTTTGAACGAGCTAGGGGATCCCTCCCTGCCGCCCATCGCCAATCCCCTCGGTGTGGAGGCGCTGGGGCCCTTCTTCGACGGGTCCTTCTATGCCTTGCTTCTGCTGCTGCCGCTGTGCATAGTGGCGTGCGCGTGGAGCCTGATCCGGCGCTTTCGTCGCTCCCGCGACCACGAGCGACTCCAGCTGAAGTGGCTGGCCACCGGGGCGGGGATAACTGCGGCTCTCTTCCTCTTCTCCATAGTGGCCTCGTTCCTCACGGGGGCCCTGACGAGTGCTGCGGAGGAGCCTGACTGGCTGACCGTCCTGGACCAAATTAGTTTGTTCTCGTTCCTGCTCATACCTGCGGCGGTGGGCGCCGCGATCCTGCGTCATCGGCTCTACGACATCGACGTGATCATCAATCGTGCGCTGGTGTACGGCGCGCTCACGGCCGTGCTCGCGCTGGTCTACGTCGCGGGAGTAGTAGGAGTCGGCGGTCGCCTGCGGGAGGTCGGCGGACAGGAAAGCAACAGTTTCGCCGTCGCCGCCTCGACTCTCGCGGTTGCCGCCTTGTTCCGCCCCGCTCGAGGACGCCTCCAGGCCTTCATCGACCGGCGCTTCTACCGCAGCCGTTACGACGCGGCCCGCACCGTCGAGGAGTTCTCCCGCCGCGTGCGCGACGAGGTCACCCTTGACACGGTGACCTCGGACCTCCTGATGGCGGTGAACGAGACCGTCCAGCCGGAGCACGCGTCGCTGTGGCTGCGGGGGGGAACGGCCTGAGGCATGGCCTCTGCTGGTGGCCACCGGGTATCATCTCCTACGGCCCGTGAAGCGCCCCCTTAGCTCAGACGGCAGAGCGTCTCCAAGGTAAGTGGACGGATGTAAGCGCAGGGCAAAAGGGCAGGTCAGGAGTGTTTGGGGGAGCATAAGGCGCATGCTGACCGTACTTCCGGTGCGGAACACTTAGGAGCTTACGCAGATTGGTACAGGGGAATTACGGCCTTGTGATCAAGCGCTAGGCCGGTACGGGATTCAAGCGAACTAGAAATGTGGCGCCTCGATTCAAGAGAAACGCCGGTTACTTGAATCCCAAAGGTGGGGTTCAAGTGAACTGGAAATGACTCGTATGTTATTCAAGTATTTTCGGTTTAACTTGTGAGGTCAAGCGAAAGTCATTATACTTGAGCTCATGGACGTCACACGATTCGAGGCATCCCCCATTGGGCGGATTGTGCCCATTTCGGGTGACTACGGCGATCATCATTTCGAGCATTTCGCTTACGTCCCGAGGCCCCTCCCACCCAAGATTACGCTCGCCGACGAAACGTGGGGGTGGATCACCGAGGCGGTGCTCGCCCTCGGTCGCCTCGATGGAGCGGGCCGCCGGTTACCGAACCCGGGGGTCCTCTTTCGCCCCATCCTGAGGGACGAGGCCATTAGTACGTCTGCTCTGGAGGGTACCTACACGACTCTCCCGCAGCTCCTTCAGGAGGAGCTCTTCGAGGAGGAAGAAGCCCCCTCGCGGGATGTGCTAGAGGTGCTCAACTACATGCGCGCTGCGAATCGCGGGTATGCGTGGACCAAGACGAAGCCCGTCACTCTTAATCTCGTTAAAGAACTTCACGCGATCCTCCTTCGGGATGACCCGGAGTGTCCGGTGACGGACCAAGGAGAGATTCGAAGGCGGCAGAACTACATAGGTCCACGCTATGCTCCCATCGAAGAGTCGCACTTTGTCCCGCCGCCTCCAGGTCGAGAACTGCTTGAGCTCCTTTGGCAATGGGAGGAGTGGATCCACAACGAAAACATTCAGCTATTTGTCCGAATGGCAATCGGCCACTACCAGTTCGAGACGCTCCACCCGTTCGTAGACGGGAATGGCCGGCTCGGACGGCTTATCGCGGTGCTGATGCTGCTCGAAAACAACGCGCTTACTGTTCCGATTCTGAGCATCTCTCCCTACTTCGAAGATCGACGTGATCAATATCAAGAGTTGCTCCGCGAGGTAAGCGAGTCGGGGGATTTCAACGGTTGGGTGAGGTTCTTCGCCGGCGGCCTTAGACACCAGGCCGAGGAGACTCTCCGCAAAGCCGACCGCCTCATGGTGCTTCGCGATGAAATGGTCGCGGATCTTCGTGCGAAGAAGGTCCGGGGTATCGCCATCCAGATTGCCGAGGACTTGATTGGTTCTCCGTATGTCACACCCTCGATTGTCCGGAACCGCCACGGCGTGACCTACCAAGCGGCGCTCAACGGTATCCAGCGGCTCGTTACGGAAGGGGTGCTGGAACGCGTCGAGACGTCGCTTCGCTCGGGTAGACGACACGTATATCTAGCTCCGGCAGTTCTCAAAGAGACGTCATAGGGCGGACTTCCCCATGTCTTTCCGCAGAATACGTACCCTGAACAGAGGAGATATCCTCTCTAGGACTTGGGGCCGCTTGGCCCAGCTTTCGGCCGAGGACAAGTGACTGAATCTAGGAGCATTGTGCAAATGTCTTGGAAGGGACTAGGAGAACATAAACGCAGGTCAGAGGCCCTATTACCGGCCCCCTTAGCTCAGACGGCAGAGCGTCTCCATGGTAAGGAGAAGGTCTACGGTTCGATTCCGTAAGGGGGCTCCCTACAACCGAACACGAGGCGGCGTAGCTCAGAGGCAGAGCAGGCGGCTCATAATCGCCGAGTCGGTGGTTCGAGTCCACCCGTCGCTACTCCCGGCACCACTCAACTCGGCCTCCCCACTTGTCGATAAGGGGAAATGGTTTCCTCCTTCTGTCCCCGCTGCTCGAGCACGGTCGAAGACAAGGACGGCTACTGCCTCCTCGGCCACCCCCTGCTCGCTTCTTTCGAGGCGGCCCCCGAGGAGTCACCGCTGGCGAATCTCCGCCGCGAGGTCGACGATGCTTTCGAGGACGGTTTTCTGGGCCTCGAGCCCTCCCTTGAGCCGGTGGGCGCGGCCAGCGGAGCCAAGCAGGAGCCGCCGAGCCGACCCTCTCGCTATCTGTCTCCAGACGACCCCATCTCGGCCTTCGCCCCCCTTCCCCGCATGGACTGGGGCCCCGCGCACACCCCCTTGCAGAGGCTGTTGCGGAGAGCACCCAGGCCTCAGGACTGACTCGGAGCCCCTCCCCAGGCGCAGTCGCAACGCCTCCGAGCGCCCCGATATACTGCTCTCTTCCAACAATCAGCAGGAGGATGAGCCGTGGCCAGCGACCGGCGCGTGCACGTAACGCTCGAGTGCACCAACTGCAGACGCCGCAACTACATAACTGAGAAGAACCGGCACAACAATCGCGAGCGGATCGAGCTCAAGAAGTACTGCCGTTGGTGCACCACGCACACGGCTCACCGCGAAACACGCTGAACCCCTCTTCTTCTTTTTGCGGCAAAAGTCGAAAAACCTTCGCGCAAACGCTTGAGTCTGGGGCCGTCCGCGCCGATGTTATAGATGCCTTCTGATGGACGCCCCCACCGTCGGAAGTTGAGGGAAGGCCCCCGGCTTCGGCCGGGGGCCTTTCGAATTCCTGGCCCCCAATAGATCCGGGCAAATGAAAAAGACCCCCGTCACCGGAGGCCTCTTTCTGACTGCCTTGTAGAGGAGTGTGGCTTAGAAGTCCATGCCCCCTGGATCGGGCATCGCCGGAGCCGAAGACTTCTCAGGCTTGTCGGCGATGATCACCTCGGTCGTAAGGAACAAGGCTGCGATCGATGCCGCGTTCTGCAGCCCCGAGCGGGTCACCTTGGTGGCATCAACCACTCCGGCCTTGAACAGATCGCCGTACTCGCCGGTGGCTGCGTTGAGTCCCTCGCCGGGACCCATGGTCCGGATCTTCTCGACCACGACGCCGCCCTCGAGCCCCGCGTTGCGCGAGATGACCTTGAGCGGCTCCTCGAGCGCTCGGCGCACGATGGCCACACCGGTCATCTCGTCCGAGCTGAGCTCGAGCTTGTCGAGTGCCTCCTGGGCGTGCAGCAGAGTCACACCGCCGCCGGCGACGATGCCCTCTTCGACGGCCGCCTTGGTGGTCTGGACTGCGTCCTCGATGCGGTGCTTCTTCTCCTTGAGCTCGACCTCGGTAGCGGCGCCCACCTTGATGACGCCGACTCCACCGGCGAGCTTCGCGAGCCGCTCTTGCAGCTTCTCGCGGTCGTAGTCGGAGTCCGAGCGGTCGATCTCGGCCTTGATCTGATTGACACGCCCGGTGATCTCGTCGGCGCTGCCGCCGCCCTCGACCACGGTGGTGTCGTCCTTGGTGACGACGATCTTGCGGGCGGTGCCCAGCAGCTCGAGGCCGACGGACTCGAGCTTGAGACCGACCTCTTCGGAGATGACCTGGCCGCCCGTGAGGATGGCGATGTCGCCGAGCATGGCCTTTCTGCGGTCGCCGAAGCCGGGAGCCTTGACGGCGGCGGCCTTGAAGGTGCCGCGGATCTTGTTGACCACTATCGTCGCCAGAGCCTCACCGTCGAGGTCCTCGGCCACGATCAGAAGCGACTTCCCGGCCTGCATGACCTTCTCGAGCACTGGGAGCATGTCCTTGATCGCGGAGATCTTCTGGTTCGCGATCAAGACATAGGGCTCGTCGAGCACGGCTTCCATGCGCTCGGCATCGGTTACGAAGTAAGGGGAGATGTAGCCCTTGTCGAAGCGCATCCCCTCGACCAGCTCGAGCTCGAGCCCGAACGTGTTCGACTCCTCGACCGTGATGACGCCGTCCTTGCCGACCTTGTCCATCGCCTCGGCGATGGTCTCGCCGATCTCGGCGTCGTTGTTGGCGGAGATCGCCGCCACCTGCGCGATCTGCTCGCGGCTATCCACGTCGCGAGCGCTGGACCTGATCGAGTCGACGGCCGTCTGCACAGCCTTCTCGATACCCCGCTTGATGGCGATCGGGTTGGCGCCCGCAGCTACGTTGCGAAGGCCCTCGTGGACCATCGCTTGAGCAAGAACCGTGGCGGTGGTGGTGCCGTCTCCGGCTACGTCGTCGGTCTTCTTGGCGACCTCTTTGACGAGCTCGGCACCGATCCTCTCGTAGGGGTCCTCGAGCTCGATCTCCTTGGCGATGGAGACGCCATCGTTGGTGATCGTGGGAGCGCCCCATTTCTTCTCGAGCACGACGTTTCGGCCGCGGGGGCCGAGCGTCACCTTGACCGCGTCGGCGAGCTGGTTCATGCCTCGCTCGAGGGCTCGACGCGCCTCTTCTTCAAACGCCAAAATCTTCGGCATTGGCTACCTCCTTGGAAAAGTTCGCCCGGACTTACCCCGGGCCGTTAGCACTCAATGTGCGAGAGTGCTAACGATAACCGGCCGGAGGCATGCTGGCAAATGGGGACCGGTTTGGGGGGCCTCAGGGGTCAAGAAGCCTTCACAGCGGTGGTCACAGCCGTATACCTGCAGTCGCTGAGGCCACCGCCAACGCCAGAAGCGCCCCTGCGTTGAGGGCACTCGGGAGCCGGGTGCCGCCCGTCCGCTGCAGCCTGTCGACCACCAGGGCCCCCAACTCGGCATCGAGCGCCCCCGCCCCCGCCAGCACCGAGAGGCCGCGTGCGGCCCCGAACGGCGCACACAACGCGGCCCCCCACAGCGGGCTGCCGCCCGCCAGGGCCGCGACCGCGACCGCAGCCAGGGTGCCGAAGGAGAGGTAGGTGAAAAAGCCCGCACCGAGGCCCAGGCCGTAGAGAAAGGAGGCCACCGTGGGTGAGTAGAAGGTGCGCCACCAGTCGGGGACCTGGCGACTTAGGTGAGGAACGGGCACCGGAAGACCCGCCGTCTCACGCAGGAGGTAAAGAACGGCGACCGCCACCACGACAATGGGGGCCGCAGGGAGCCACGGCGCTCCCAACACGGCCCCCACTGATCCCAGCACGAGGCCGAGTGCGGCCGCCGCCAGCGCGGCCCCCAGTATGTGCACCGCCACCGCTCTCCAGTAGCCAAAGCTGCGACCCCCGTGAACCGCGGGGGAGATGGTCTCGGCCATCGACAGGCCTCAGGGATCGAACAGGGTGGATAGCCCTGCCACCACCGCGGCGGTGGCTGCAGAGGCGACAAACAGCGGGCTGATCAACAGCGAACCTCTGTGTCGCGATAAGCGATGCAGAACACCTTGCGTCCTTTGTGGCAGTAGCCGGTGACCGAGGCATCGCCGTTAATGCGAGTGTCCGAGTACGAGCAGCAATCGTAGATGCGCCGGATCCTGCCCTTACAACAGCGCGACCAGCCGCCTCCGTAGCGGGGGTTGCCGGTGAACGGGTACTTCTTGGGCACGACCTCCTGACAGACCCGGCGTCGGGTTTGGGCGCGCGAGATGTAGATGTCTCCTCGATCATCCACGGGGTATCCGTGATGGGGATGCACCGGATAGCCGAAGCGATCGACGCGGGTGTGGGGCGCGAAGGGATGGGGGCAGGAGTTGGTCGTGTAGGTGTGTCCGCAGACGTGATAAGCGGCCGCCCGCTGGGGGCTCAAAGCTACCGCCACCAGAGGTCCCCCGACGAGCGCGACGAAGCCCGTGCCCATGCGGCCGAGGAGGGAGCGCCGAGTGGTCCTGCTCGCCAGCGCAACCGAAGCCGATTCAAGCGTCATCAGCTCGCCCCCGCTCCTTCTGGTCCCGCGCCCAGCGGCGCTCGGCAGTATGGACCAGGCCCTCGAATTGCTCCATGTTGTTGACCGTAGCCTTGGCCCGGACCGCGCCGAGCTCGTCGAGCGCCACGACATAGGGCGTCCCCGGAACGGCATAGGCGCGCATCGCTTCCGAGGACGCCGTTACCGGCGCTCTGGTCTTGGTGGCTACGTGAGCCCTCACCTCTTTGTCCTCCGAGGAGGCGTCGGCGATCACCAGCGGTGACAGGGCATGACTGTGGGCGACGGCCTCGAGCGACGGGAGCACCTCTTCACACACGAGGCAGCCGGTGGAGACGAACAGCAACAGCTGTGCTCGCCCCGGCCCCCCGATAGTCACCGGGTGGCCGTCAAGGGTGGTGGCCTCGAGAGCTGGAGGGGCCTCTCCGAGGGGCGGCCCCTCGGTGTCGATCTCGAGCGCGCCACGTGGCCCGAGCCGAAGATGGAGGGTGCCGATCTGGCGGGCCAGGGCGACCACGATCACGCACAGCATCACGACGAGCAGCCACAGCAGCCCATACGAGGCCGCCCACCAGCCGTTCAAGTGGTAACACCTCCGTTAGCGACGAAACGAGTGGGCTGCAAGCGCCCGTGGCTCGGGTCCGATGAAGCGTCTCGAACCGAAGGTTTTCGCGATCTGGAAGGCTACCGTGCGCCGACTCCGGCTCGGTCACTCACTTGGGGGCCGGGCGTCCGGCCCTGATCCCCATCACCCGCGGCGTTAACCGCTCGGCTAGTGGTGGTAGAAGCGGACCGTGGACATTTGCCCACAGAAAATTGTGGGGTAACGCGGACCGTGGACATTTGCCACCGCGGGGCGCTATGGACCAGGCCCGCCAGGGGCGCGCGCACCGACCTTTTGGCCCTCCTCCGGCCACCGCCCCACCCGTTCCAGACGGTGTAAATC
>DASRPA010000058.1:0-5362 GCA_035646635.1 Actinomycetota bacterium
AGCAGCTCCCCCGGCCTCAACAGGAAGTCGGGGTTGCTGGGGCGCCCCCAGCGCTCGTTGCCGCGCGCATAGGTCTCATAGATCAGCAGCCCTTCTGGCGCAACCGCATCCACAAGTTGGTCCAGGAGCGGCCGGTGCAGGTAGTTCGTGACGACTACGGCGTCGAAGCGAGCACCGGAAAGCGGCCACGGGCCGCCCTCGATATCGGCCTCGATGAGCTTCAGGTGAGCGGATGTCTCGAGGTCCGCAACCTTCGAGAGATCGATGTCTACGGCGACGACCTCATGGCCCCGAGCCAAGAAGAACCGTGTGTGGCGTCCGTTGCCGCAAGCCACATCGAGCACCGAACTCGAAGGCCTCACGAGAGGCGCGAATCGCACCACCCACTCCGAGGGGTTGATGTCAGCCGAGATTAATCACTACCGTCTTGAGCTCGGTGAAAGTTTCGAGCGTATGGCGGCCACCGACGCGCCCCACCCCGGAGCCGGATGTGGAGCGCCCTCCGAAGGGCAGATGGCTCTCCCAGTAATTCGACGACTCGTTGATGTTGACCCAACCGGCATCGGCCTTCTCCGCAAACCGAAGGCCACGACCGAGATCTCTGGTCCACACCGCGGTGAGAAGGCCGTAGGGAGAGAGGCGGATGATCTCGAGCGCCTCGCTCTCGTCCGCCACTCTCGAGATCGGGATCACGGGACCAAACGTCTCCTCGCTCGCTATCTCCATTGCCGCCGTTACATCTTTGAGGACCGTGGGTTGGTAGTAGAGATTGGTTGGGAAACCCTCCGCTCGCCCACCGCCGGTTACTGTGCTCGCCCCTGAAGCCAGAGCACCGCCGATATGGTGGTCGACCTTCGTCGCCGTGACCTCGTTGTTGAGCGGCCCCAGCGTCGTCTCATCCGCCAGCGGGTGGCCGAGTCTGACCCGCTGAGCAACGATCCCGCTGAGCGCCTCGACGAAACCGTCGTGAACCCCGTCTGCCACGAGCCAGCGCTCCCCCGCCGTGCAGCTCTGACCTGCGCATAGAAAGGCCGCTTCGAGGCTGGCCTCCGCCGCCGCGGCGAGATCGGCGTCGTCGAGAACGATGAAGGGGCCGTTGCCTCCCATTTCGAGTAACAACGCCTTACCCGCGGCGCGCTGGGCAACCTTGTGTCCGGTCTCGATGGACCCGATGAAAGAAACCGCCTGGACCCCCGCATGACCGGCTATCTCATCTCCCACAACCGGCCCCCGGCCGGTGACCATGTTGAAGACGCCGGCGGGCAAATCTGATTCCTGGATGCATTGCGCCAGCGCCACTGCGCACACGGAAGTGCTGGGGGCCGGTGCCCACACCACCGCATTACCGGCCGCCAGAGCCGGAGCGATCAATTCGGCCGGCATCGTGTAGGGCCAGTTCCACGGAGTTATCACTCCGACCACTCCGCGTGCGACCCGGTACACCAACACTCTCTTGGACGACGACATCGACGGCGGCATCGAGCCCTCCATGCGCTTGGCGTCTTCTCCCGCCATGACGAAGTACTCGGCGAGCTCGTCCACTTCGTCGTAGGACTCGGCGTGCAGAGGCTTTCCCTGATCGAGCGTCAGCACCATGGCGAGCGCGTCGCGTCTGCTTCTAATCGTCTCGGCGATCCTCTCCATTGCTGCGGCTCGATCGAAGGCAGACGCTTCGGACCACCGACGCCACGCCGAGGTGGCCGCGGCAACCGCATTCCCGACGTCCGATCGGGTTCCCTCGGAGATAGTTCCCAGCCGCTCGCCGGTAGCGGGGCTCCACGCCTCCATGCGAGCTTCACCAAGGGCCCAGCGGCCGCCTATGAGCATGGAGAAATCGGGGGCGCCCTCTAGGTCGATCATTCTAGGCATGGTAAACGTGGCGTCCACCGGAGGTTTGGTACGAAACGCGGACTATAGGCGCGTTCTGTACGAAAGCTGGCGCCGAGGTGGGAGGGAAACGATGATCAACGAGTTCAAGACCTTCGTGCTGCGGGGAAACATGATCGACCTTGCCGTGGGGGTGCTGATCGGCGTCGCCTTCGGGCAGGTAATCGCGTCGCTCGTCGCCAACATCCTGACACCGATCATCGCCATCCCCGGGAGCGCCCCCAACTTCAGCTCGCTGCTGCTGACGGTTGCGGGCTCCGATATCAGGTACGGCACCTTCCTCAACGACCTGATCGCCTTCCTCCTCGTGGCCCTGGCGATCTTCCTGTTCGTAATCAAGCCGGTGAACGCCCTCATGTCCCGTGCGAACGACGATCTCACTCCGGCCCCTCACACGAAGGCCTGCCCCGAGTGCCTCAGCCTGATCCCGGCAAGCGCCGGCCGCTGCATGTTCTGCACGATGCCGCAGCCGACTGACGCCTGAAGGGCAGCCTCCATTCCCCGCCCCGGGTGAGGTACTCAAACGCGCGCAAAGCGCCCCTGAGTCCCACATGCGTATTCCCAAGCGCGTCGAGCGCGATTGGCTACCTCAGGCGCCACGGAGCCTGGCCCGCCTCTGCACAGATAATGGCATCATTGGATGCGCTGGATGATGCACCTAGCCGGAGGTGGACGAGAATGCGGACGACTATTGCCCTGGACGACGAGCTCGTTGCGGAGGCGCAGCGCCTGACGGGAACCACCGAGAAGAGCGCCCTGGTGAGACAGGCCCTTCGGGCCCTCATTGAACGGGAAAGCGCTCGCCGTTTGGCCAGGCTCGGGGGAACCGAGCCCACGCTCGCAGAGCCTCCGAGGCGTCGCGGCGATGCCTCGTGATCCTGGTGGACACGTCTGTCTGGATAGGCCACCTCGGGAGTGGTAACTCGGCCCTCGTGGGGTTGCTCGAGGCCGGGCTTGTCCTCGGTCACCCCTGGGTGGTAGGCGAGCTGGCACTCGGACGCCTCTCCCAACGCCACGAGGTCATCCGGCTGTTGGCCAGCCTGCCGCAGGCGTCGGTTGCGACGACCGAGGAGGTCATGACGCTCATCGACCTACACCGGCTGCCCGGGCAGGGCATCGGCTACGTCGATGCGCAACTGCTCGCCGCGACGCTGCTGACTGCCGACGCCGCACTGTGGACCTTCGACCGGGCCCTGGCCGATGCCGCCTACCGCCTGGGCCGCGGAATCGATCCGGAAGAAGTCACCGCCGACCCGGCATAGGCGACGGCGGCGGGCGAGTCGAAAGCCGGGGCGCAGTCACGAATTCCTCTGGCGGGCCCGAAAAGCGGCGACGTTGGCCCGGTTGGAGCAGGAGTCGCTGCAGTAGCGGCGCGAGCGGTTCTTGGAGGTATCCAGGTAGACGTCCCGGCACCCGTCCTTAGAGCAGACCCCGAAGCGCTCCCTTCCGCTCTCGGACAGGGCCGCAGCCAGGCCGGTGACGGCTATCGCAGCGACCCGGTCCACAAGCCCCTCCGCGCCCGGCACATGACTCAGGCGCCACTCGCCCTTTGAGAATGTGACCCGGGGCCTGACGGAGGCGTCGGCCACGATCCTATCCAGGGCCTCCTCGGCCTCCTCCTCGGAACCCTCCATCACGATCCGCACTTGGGCTCGCAGACGCCGCAGACCCCTCACGTCTCTCTCGGTGGGCGGGCGCGGAGTCTCGATTCCGCGCCCGTCTAGCCAACCGCCCACAGCGTCCGCATTGGTCAGGTACTCCTCGCCGCTCACGACATCGAGGGAGTTCGCGAGGTCGATCGCGGTATCGAGCGCTACTTGTTTGTAATTATCAAAATTCATTTGACTTCTTACATCTCCCGGTCTAGTGTGTAACTGTCATCAAGAGTATAGACCATTACAGCCGATTGCGAAAAAAGGAGGCGTCATGCATTCCCTTTCACTGCTGATGAGCACCGAGCACCCGCGAGACCTGCAGCGTCAGGCGGCGAAGGCCCGGCTGGCCAAGGCGGCCCGGCGCTCGACCCCCGCGGAGGAGGACTCCGTTTCGTCTTCACCTTCGAAGCGTCCGTTCCTCCACGGCTTGATGAGCTTGCTCAGGACGCGTCGACACCCTGAGGAGGCACGGTGGAGCTGATCTTGCTCGCCCTTTTCTTCTTGGTTCTGGGACTGCTGACGTCGCTCTGGGGCGCCGATAGCCGGGATGGGCTCGACTGGAAGCCGTGGCCGCCTCTTCCTCCGCGATGAGTCGCTAAGGAAGCCGTCGGGTTGCACAAAGGCGCAAAGTTAGGCGTTTGAAGCGGTCTGGCCGGAGGGAGTAGATTCGCCGCCGGGCTGAAGAGTGAGCCCGATCCTTCTCTCTTTCATTGAAGGGGGCGCTAGGTGGGGCTGTGGGGTCGGACCGGGTGTCGGCGTAGCCGGTGCTGAGGCGAGTGACGAACCGAGACACCGGGGGGCGTCTGGTCCTGGCCACATTGCTCGTGGCGGCCGCTGGAGCGTGCGCTCCTTCCGGCGCGCCGTCCGTGCTCGATCCCAAGGGCTTCGGCGCCCGCCGTATCGAGGGTCTGTGGTGGCTGATGTTCTGGATCTCTCTCGCCGTGTTCGCCGTGGTGGTCGCCTTCTTGGCCGTCGCCTACGTCCGAGGCCACCGCAAACAAACGCAGGTCACCGAAGCACGCTGGGGAGGGCCCTTCGTGGTGGTGTCTGGAATCGTGGCCCCCTCGCTGATACTCGCCGGCGTCTTCGTGGTCAGCCTGAACGACATGATGGCGCTGTCGACTCCGCCGCAACAGCCCGGCTTGACGATCGATGTCATCGGGCACGACTGGTGGTGGGAGGCTCGCTACGGAGACAGCGGAGCGATGACCGCCAACGAGATCCACATTCCCGCCGGAGAGTCCGTACAACTGAGGCTCACAACAGACGACGTCATCCACAGCTTCTGGGTCCCTCAGCTTCAGGCCAAGACGGACCTCATCTCGGGCGAGGTGAACAGCATGTGGCTCCAGGCAGATGAGCCGGGCCGCTACCGTGGCCAGTGCGCCGAGTTCTGCGGCCTCCAGCATGCCAACATGATCTTTTACGTCATCGCCGATGAGCCCGACGAGTTCGAGTCGTGGCTTGCCAACGAAGCCAGCGAGGCTCCCGAGCCGGCCGAAGCGGGGGCCGCCCGCGGAGAAAGCGTCTTCCTTCAGTCTTCCTGCGCCGGATGCCACGCGGTGCGCGGGACCGAGGCGGATGCAGATCTCGGCCCCGACCTGACCCATCTCGCCCGCCGGGAAACGATCGCTTCAGGCGTCCTCGACAACACGCGGTCCGAGCTGGCGGGGTGGATTATCGATCCTCAATCGGCGAAGCCGGGCGCGATCATGCCTCCCACCGAGCTGTCCTCGGCCGATCTCGATGCGTTGCTCGACTATCTCGAGAGCCTGGAGTAGTGGTCCGGAGCGGAATTATCGCCAACACAGAGAGCGACC
>DASRPA010000059.1:0-2765 GCA_035646635.1 Actinomycetota bacterium
GAAGCAAGGCATAGAAGGACCCGTCGAAGAAGGGCCCCAGCGCCTCCACACCGAGGGGATTGGCGATGGGCGGCAGGGAGGGATCCCCTAGCTCGTTCAAAGGGACGGGTGCGAGAGGGAGCAGGACTGTCAAGAGCAGCAGCACGAGCCCGCAGAGCCACGCAACGGGCCTCCAGCGCGGCGTTGGTAGCCGACCGTTCGGGAATAAGAGAATGAGGAAGGTTCCGATCAGCCCCAGTCCGGGGACCCAGATCGAGGACGTGAGCGCGGCGACGAGGTCGGGCCGGGGCAGGGATCCTGGGTCGACGTCGAAGCCCCAGACGACGTAGATTCCGGCCACACCCCCCCAAACCTCCCACACCAAACCGATCCCAAGGAGCAGCCAGCCGATCGCGTTGCCGGGCTGGCGCGATGCGACCAGCACCCCGACGACGGGAAAAGAGAACATCATGGCGAGGAGCGGGCCGGCCTGGGCGAGCTCTCCACTTGCGACCGTGCCGGACCGGACGGCAAGGGTCAGCGCAACCAGGCTGCCCACGAAGGAGACGGCGACGAGCGCGAACGTCATCCAGGCCAGGCGCGCGCCGGTGCGAGCGGTCATCGCCTCATCATCACCGATGGTCGTTCCCGGAGCGTTACGGGAGCCCCGGGCACCACCGGCCCCAGGCGATCACCGCACTGATTACCGACCGCTTCTGGTCCCGGCCCCAGTCGCGATCGACGAGTGGCGAGGGTGGATGTTGCTGGAGGACTTCGGCGACGGGTTTGTCGCCGAGCTTGCTCTCGAGCACTGGGAGAACGCCCTGGACGTGCTGCTCGAACATCATCGGAGAAGCGTCCCGATGGTGAGTTCGCTGCTCGACGAGGGGTCGATCGCCGGCCCGCTCGGCTGCAGGAGCAGATCCATGAACTGGCGGAAGACGGACTGAGTGAGCTTCCGGAAGTGATGAAGAATCGCCTCCGCACCGCGGTGCCGCGCTCGCGGGTCCCCGATTCCAAGCACGCTTGTGCACGGAGACTTCCACGCCGGAAACGTGGTGGTCGCAGACGGCCGCTACACGATCTTCGACTGGACCGACGCCCTGTATCGCCCACCCGTTCACAGACCTCGCCACCTACCTCCACATGCTCGGACCGCCCTCGACCGATGTGGCAGTGCTGGACCTGCTGAGGGACCGCTATTTGCAGGGATGGAATGACCTCATGCCTTACGACGCCGCCGCCGTGACTCTGTTCGAGCGGACCGAACCGGTCGCCGCGCTGCACACGCGATCAGCTACGAGGCGATCCTGAGTGCGCTCGATCCGACCCAGCGCGGGGAATGGGCGTCGCACCTACCGTGGTGGTTGGAGAGAGCGCTGGGGGCCGGGAAGTGCTTGTCTTCCCTGGGCCCGCTCGGTTGGAGATCTAGCCACGTCGGAGGTGGGTAGACCTCCAATGAGCTTCTTCGGCAAAGGAGAGCGGCGAGCCTCGGTTATCGCGGGCGGACCTCGACAAAACCTGCGGCCGTGAAATCCCCGTCGAAGGCCAAAGCCTCTCGTATGCGGCGCTTGCGCATCAGGGCGAAGCTGGTTGCGTCCACGAACGAGTAGAGGCGCTCGTCATGTTGACGGAGCCAGCGCCACGCGTCGGCTTCGACCTTCGCATCGAGCTCGGCAACGTCGACGTTCGGCAACCTGTCGAGGCTATCCAAGAAGCCGACCGCGGCGGCATGCCCCGCTCGCCGGCGCATAAGCGTCCAGGTTTCGCCCACTACATGGTTGGAGGTCAGAACTCGTCCCGCTTCTGCCCGGGCCAGCGTACGCGCCTCCTCGTGATGGCGGTCGCGTCTTTGCTGCAGAGAGAACCAGAAGCTAGTGTCTGCGAACTTCACTTCGCAGGCCCATAGACGACCTCGTCGATGTCGTCGACCGGGTCGTCCTCGCGCCAGCCAATCAGCGCTTCCCAAGGGTCGTCCTGGGGTAATGCTGGCGGTACCTCTTTCGCAAGGCTCGCGCGAATCAGTGCGGCCTTCGAGATACCGCGCCGCGCCGCCTCGGTGGCGGCGGCATCGTCGAGCTGCTCGTCTATGTGGATCTGAATTCGTCTCATGTTCCTCATGATACATCGGTCTTGTACTAGAAGTATGTCCCTATCCAGTAGGTGGCTTGCATGGCTGGAGTTAGAAGGCCATAATAGCTAGATGAAAGTGGCCACAATTACCGAGGTTAAGAACGGATTGAGCGCGCTTATTGACTACGTGCGCAGTGGCGAGACGGTGCTGATCGTGGAACGCGGCAGGCCTGTGGCCAGGCTCGAGCCCGCGCTCTCTTCCGATGACGACGAATTCAAGGGCAGGCTGGAGCGGCTACAACGCCAAGGAATTCTCAGGGCCGGTTCGGGTGAGCCCGTGGAGCTCATCGTCGCGACGGATCCCCCTACAGGGGAGGAGAGCGTGCTCGCCGCCTTGCTCGAGGAGAGGCGAGAAGGCCGCTGAGATTCTGGGATGCCTCCGCCATTGTGCCCCTGCTTGTATTCGAGGCTTTAACCGCCGACGTGCAGCGCGCCTACGAGCAGGATCCAAGTCTGATCGTGTGGTGGGGGACCGAGCTCGAATGCGCCTCTGCGTTGTCGCGACGGGAGCGCCATGAAGAACGGCCCGCCAAGGCAGTGACGCAGGCATTTCAGCGGCTCGAGGCGCTGAAGGGGTCATGGCACGAGATACAACCCGCGGAGGCGGTCCGCCGCGCTGCGCGTCGGCTCCTGCGCGTCCACGATCTTCGTAC
>DASRPA010000060.1:0-3743 GCA_035646635.1 Actinomycetota bacterium
CCACCACGAAGTTCGGCCCCCCGGCCCCCCGGCCCCCAGCCCGGTACTCAAAGCGCGTGCAGCGCGCCTGTGTACCGAATCCGTACCCCAGAGCGCGCAACGCGCGATCCACTACCTGATCGTCTCGACCGCCCTCCTTTCTCAGGCAACCCGCTCTTCCCGAGGAAAGTAAGTCTCCCGAGAACGAAATGTGGCGGGCACGCGAGGCCTGGTTTAGATAGAGTCCGGGGGAGAACCACCAAAACTTTTCCGAGGGGCCTTCCGTCTTGTTTGAAGCAGCACTCATGAAGCAGCCTTGCTGAAGCGGGACGCGCCTCAGCGCCCGCCCGGTTTGACGCGCCTGGAGGCGGGGCTGTCCGTGTTCGCGAGCGGAGTGTTGATTGCGATCGTGACCCTCGTGATCATGACCGGGGCCTCAGCAGTCGGTGGGAAAGTAGTCGGTGGGAAAGTAGCCGAGCCACCGGATAGCAGCCGCGTCACGCGGGCCGGGGTAGTAGCGGACAGGCGTCCCACCAGTGCCTATGCGAGGCGCAAGGGAGTGTGGGCCCGCCCCTCCCGCAGGCACGTCCCCTTGGGGCGCATAGCGATCCCGTCTCTGGATGTGCGAGCAAAATTTCGGCTCGGAGTTCACGACCGGATCGTCCGGCTCGGCCCCGGGCTGTGGCCGGGCACGCCTTTTCCCGGAGTCCAAGGAAACGCAGTCCTCGCGGGTCACCGCACCAGCTACACACATCCCTTCGCCGATCTCGACCTGCTCAGGCGGGGCGACGTCATCCGCACTCGAGCGCGAGGTGGGCCGCTCACGGTCTTCAGGGTCTTCAAGATTGCGACCGTGGAGGAGGCCTCCTACCAGGAGTTCATCCTGAGACAGCCGCGCAGGCCGGGGGCCAAGGTTATCACGCTGTTTGCCTGCACTCCCAAGGGAATGCGCACGCATCGCATTGTCGTGCGGGCACGAGTCCAAAGGGGAGAGGGCGCCCCTCGATCACATGAATCCGGCAGCTCTGCTGACACAGGGGGCTCTAGTACAGGAAGGACCGATGCGACATGACTCAACCTCGGCTGTTCGGCGGTGGGCCCGTGATGATGATTGCGGACGACCGCAGCCGGCGCAGTTTTCTGAAGTGGGCCGGCCTCCTGGGGGTGGGGGCGACGCTCGTGGCCGCAGGGGCACGGAGCCGTTTCGCGTCTGCTCAAGGCGACGAGGGGGACATCGGGATCCTCAACTACGCGCTTACCCTCGAGTACCTGGAGGAGGACTTCTACGGGCGCGGCGCCGGCTCGGGCTTGCTCACAGGGCGCGCCGGCGAGCTCGTCGCTGCCATTCGGGATCACGAGACCGAGCACATCGCAGCGATCGAGTCGACCATCTCAGACCTCGGCGGCAGCCCGGTGAAGAAGCCCAAGTTCTCCTATCCGCAGGGTGTGTTCAAGGACAAGCAGGTGTGGCTCGAGACGGCCCTCGACTTCTCACAGCTGGGCGTCGAGGCCTATCACGGCCAGGTCCAGCGCATTCAGAGCCCCGAGCTGCTGGGTGCCGCCGCCTCGATCGCGGGGGTCGAGTCTCGCCACGCCGCCATCATCGCCCGTCTCTCGGGGCGCAACCCGTTCCCTGCTCCGATTGAGCAGAGCGCCTCCAAGAGCAGGGTTCTCAAGACCGTCAAGCCATTCGTCTCGGGTTAGGGGAACGATATGAACAGAAGAAGCTTCCTCAAGTCTTCGGTCGCGGCTCTTCCTCTTGCTTCCGCAGCCGCCGCTCAGCCGGCGTGGGCACAGGGCGCGGACTTCAAGAACGACGTCGACGTCTTGAACTTTGCGCTCATCGCCGAGTACTTCCTGTCGGCCTTCTATCGTGAGGGAAGCCCGATGTTGTCCTCTAAAGAGGGTCGCTACGTATCGGATATAGGTGCCGATGAGGACGCTCACATCGCGGCGATCACTGCCACGGTGCAGGATCTCGGCGGCACGCCGACCATGGCGCCGGCGATCGACTATGGAGACGTTTTCAACGACCGCCAGAAGTACCTGCGCTTCGCGCTTCGCTTCGAGAACCTTTTCGGGGGCGCCTACCTAGGCGCCGCGGGACAGATCTCCAACAAGGAGATACTGCAGGCCGCCGCGGGGATCTACGGCACCGAAGAGCGCCATGCCGCGGTCATCGCCGACTTGCTGCAAGAGCCGGTCGAGGGCGGCGTCTTCAACGGGGCGTTGATCCAGGGCGCCGACAAGCGAACCGTGCTGCGCGCCCTGCGGCCGTTCGTGAAGAACCCGCAGACCACGACCGTGGAGACGGCCGTCACTCTCTAGATCCACCCAAAAGATGGTCGCTGATTTATCCGGCGACCCATCCAACTCCCTTTTCCCCTGCGAATAACAGCTGAGCGCGCGGTCTTCGGGTCGCCGGGGCCTTAGTTCAGGGGCTGAAGGCAGAACGAGAGGAGGTGCAGAGGGAACCCCTCCCGCGTCCCGAGCGAAACGCCGCTCCGGCAAGTGACGAATTGTGTTCCAAAGAGCACGGGAGGCTCAATTGACCGACATTCTGAATCGTATTGATCGCGCCGCGGGTCCTGCTTTTGAAAAGCGTTCAGTGAGCAGCCGGCGTCAGTTCGTAACCACCGCGGGGGCGTCGCTCGGCGCACTCGGCTTGCTCAGTATTCCCGGGGTAGCCTCGGCCAAGCACGAAGACACTCAGACGATCCTCAACGTGGCGGCGACCGCCGAGGTGCTCGCCACGATCGTCAACACCGTCGGGTTCAAGAAGGGCCTCGGCGGCGACGCAGTCACCCAGCGCAACATCAGGGCGGCCGCTCGTGAAGAGCTGATCCACTACCAGGTCCTCGTGGCCTCGGGTGGGCGTTCTCTCACCAAGAAGATCTGGGTGCCGGACGCCGTATTCGCCAACCGCACCAACTTCCTCTCAACGCTCGAGGTCGGCGACCAGATCTTCGTCAACGCCTACCTCATTGCGACGCACGCGTTCGGGTCGCGTCGCCAGGAGGACCTCGCTACGATCGCAGCCGAGTTCATGGGCGTCGAGGCGGTTCACCGGGCGCTCGCCCGCCAGTCGCTGGGCAAGCTCGGGAACGACCGTGTGTTCATGAAGTTCGACCAGAAGGAGACGGCGCCGGACGCTCCCAACAAGGGGCAGCCGGGCTTCGACGAGCTCTCCGGAGCCGTCAAGCAGCTCCAGGCCGCCGGGTTCGGCCTCGGAGTAAAGGGCGCCGGTCCGGGCCGCTTCTACGACTTCGACAAGGTCAAGAAGGACACTCCGAACGATCCCGACCTCAACACCTTCCTGCCGGACGCCAACTAACCAGCGGGATGTAACTCGACGGGCCCGGGGGCGCTGCCTCCGGCCCCCCCTGCGTCCGGGGCCGGGCTCAGCCCCCGAAGGGGGCGACGCCCACCTGCTCCGGCCCCTGGCCCTGGAATTCGGTTCGGAAGTCGTCGATGGCGGCGCGCGAATAGCTCTCGCACGACTGCAGGTTGCGCCATCCGGACAGGGCGTAGTCGAAGCCCGAGTCGAGCCCCTCGAAGGGAGACGCCAGCAGGGGCTCGACGAAGCCTGCACGCTGCGCCCTGCTGTTGGCGTCCTCGACCAGCGCCTGGATCCCTTCCACCGCGGAAGCGGGGGCTTCGGGGTCGTACCAAATCACTAGCTGGCCGTGCTCGAGGTTGTGCACGAGCTGCTCCGGCTCGAGCGGGTTGGGATAGAAGCCGGGGTCGGCCGGGGTGCCGTAGTG
>DASRPA010000061.1:0-8040 GCA_035646635.1 Actinomycetota bacterium
GCCCGGAACGACGACCGTGCCCGGCTCGTCCACCGCGGCCTGCAGCTGGGTCTCCATGGTCAGCTCGAGGTCGGTTGCTCCGATTGCCACGGTTCCGTCCTCGGTGGCTTCCATCCGCAGGCCCGCCAAGACCGGAAGCGTCGCTCGGTTCGTGATGGCGCGGGCGGCGAATTGCACCGCCTCTAGCAGATCGTCTCGTTCACAGCGAAGCTTCATACACACGTCCTCCTATGGGATCTATTAAAGATATTCTTGTCGTAGCAGTAGTAGGGGCTGGGGATTTGGGGATAACCGGCATTTGGGCTGCTCACGTGGTCTGAGGACATCAGACAGGCAGTGGATGCGGAGTGGGGATGAGCCCACCTCGACCGCCGACCGCCTCAGTTGCGTCGAAGTTTCCACAATAAAGCCCGTCCTTTTCCTCAGCCTATTTACGTGCTGCGCGCTGGCGGATGCGAGCGGTCAGCTCTTCAACTTGTTCGTAGGAACTTTCTCTTTCTCTCATGCTCTTCCTGATCTTGTTTGTGGCGTGGAGCACAGTTGAGTGATCGCGATTGCCAAATTCGCGGCCGATTTTGGGGAGTGATAAATCGGTCAGCTCACGGCATAGGTACATGGCGGTCTGACGAGCGACGACGAGCGGGCGCGTGCGGCTCGAGGAGCGCATCTCTTCGGGGGTGATGTTGTAGTACTCGGAGGCCACCGCGACCACGAGATCGGGGGTGACGGGAGCTTCGCCGGCGTTCGAGAGGATCGACTGAAGGACGTCGTGCGCCAGCTCGGCGGTGGGTGGCCTGCCGGTCAACGACGCATAAGCGCTGACCCGGATGAGCGCCCCCTCTAGCTCGCGGATGTTGGTCTGAATGCGATTGGCGATGTAGGAGAGAACTTCGGGCTCGACGGGGAGCTTCTCAGTGACGGACTTGAGCTGCAGGATGGCGAGCCGGGTTTCGAAATCTGGGGGCTGGATGTCTGTGAGCAGGCCCCATTCAAAGCGGGTGCGAAGCCGTTCCTCGAGGGTGGCGATGCGTTTGGGCGCGCGGTCTGAAGTGATGACCAGCTGACTGGTGGGGTGGAGCGCGTTGAAGGTGTGGAAGAACTCTTCCTGGGTCCGCTCCTTGCCCTCGAGGAACTGGATGTCGTCGATCAACAGAACGTCGGCGGCTCGGTAACGGCGGTGGAAGTCGGGGAAGCTGCGGCGTTGGACCGCGACCAGGAACTCGTTGATGAACTGTTCGGTGGACACGTAGCGAACCACGAGATCGGGGTGACACTCGGTTACGTAGCGGCCCATGGCATGCAAGAGATGGGTTTTTCCCAGCCCAGCCCCGCCGTAGATGAACAGGGGGTTATAGGCGTGGGCAGGTGCTTCGGCCACGGCCAGCGCAGCGGCGTAGGGGAAGCGGTTGGAGGAGCCGATGACGAAGGAGTCGAAGGTGTACTTGGGCTGAAAGGCGTGGTCAGAGCGTTGGGAGGCGGGTGGGTGCGGAGCTGGGGGCCGCGCGGGGGCCGGTTGAGGCTGGGCCTCGGGGGCCGGTGAAGCGACCGGGGTGAGAGGTGTCAAGAGGAGCTTGACGTGGTGCCCGGCCGCGTTGACCAAGGCGGTTGTGACGGCACCGCGATACCGGTTGTCGATCCAGTCGCGGGCGAAGGGGCTGGGGACACTCAGCTCCAAAGTGGCGCCGTCGAAGGCTAGAGCCTCGCAGTCGCCGAACCAGGCCGCGAAAGTTCCTTCTGAGAGACGGGAACGCAGCTCACGGGTGGCGACGTCCCAGAGTTGGTGAGGCGAGAGCGTGGGTTCCGCGCGGACCGAGGTGGTGTGAGTGTTCAAACTGTTCCCCCTAGAGTGGCTCAAGGGAGCCCTGCTTCCCCCGCGGGCTCAAGGGAAGCTGGTGTTGGATCCAGCGGTGTCAACAGCCTTATCCACAGTTGTGGATAAGAGGCCGGGATGCACCCAGGTGTGGGCGCGCCAAACTCGACATCACCTCGGGGGAAGTACCAGGACTCGATTCGCTTTGTTTTATGGATTAGGACAGGCCCTATCCTAAGCAGCCGTAGGTGAGGCGAGTCAAGGGGAGATTGCCCGGCGCGCGAGGAAGTTTCCGGGCGGGAGCGGTTGACGTGCAGAAACGTCGCTCGGCTATACTCCAGGCACACGTTTCTACAACTCGGGTATTTTCGCGACGGCCCCAACCTCTGCGGAGGTCAGCCGTGAAAGAGACGGCAAGCCGATGACCAAGCGCACGTTCCAACCCAACAATCGACGCCGTAAACGAAAGCACGGCTTTCGGGCGCGCATGCGGACGCGCGCCGGGCGCTCGATTCTCAAGAACAGACGGGCCAAGGGTCGTGCCCGGCTGTCGGCTTGAGCCCGGGGGCCATGTGGCGGAAGGAGTCGCTGAGCGGGGGCCGTGCGTTCCGGCGAGTGCTGCGGAGGGGCCGCCGAATCCGGCGAGGGAGGCTCACCCTGTACTTCCATGAACGCCACGGGCCAACGCGCGTGGGGCTGGTAGTTGCGCTGAGTCCCCGCAGTGCGGTAATTCGGAATCGGGCCCGACGGCGGCTGCGAAGCGCGGCCCGCCTTGTGGTGCCGGCGAGCGGATGGGATGTCGTGATCAGGGCAGATCGTTCAGCCGCGACTCGCAACTTCCAGGAGCTGGTAGAGGATCTGGCGGTTGCCGTCGACAGGGTGGCGGCCGCGTGATGAGCCCACTCGCCGGGGCGATGGTAGGAGCCCTCAACCTGTACCGGATGGTTTCTTCTGGGTTTCCACGCCGCTGCCGGTTCGAGCCGACGTGCTCTGGGTACGCCTTGGAGGCGGTTCGCAGCCACGGTGCTATCCGGGGAGCAGCGATGAGCCTAGCTCGAGTGGCCCGTTGTCACCCGTGGAATCCCGGCGGGCTCGATCCCGTCCCCCTTGCTCGGAGCCGGCGTTAGATGGGCTATTTCGAGGTCTTCGCCGGCGCCCTAGCCGGCTTCTACGCACTGGTCCCCAGCTATGGCTTGGCGATCATCTTGCTGACCCTGGTGACGCGCGTGATCCTTCTTCCCCTGTCGATAAAGCAGACGCGTTCGATGCGAGAGATGCAGAAGATTCAGCCCGAGCTCACCAAACTGCGGGCGAAACACAAGGGGAATCGGCAGAAGCTCAACGAGGAGCAGATGCTCCTGTTCAAGGAGCATGGGGTCAATCCTTTCGGGGGCTGTGGGCCCCTCGCCCTGCAGATGCCCGTGCTGTTCGGGCTCTTCTACGTGATTCGGCAGCCGTTGCAGTACATGGGCTACAAGGCCACCGAGGTGGCCGGCGGGGCACTGGATTTTGTCCCCGGCAAGGTGGAGGGGTTCATGGCCACGATCCACGACTCCGCCCTCGCCAACGCCCTGTTCAACCACCCCCTGCCCGTACACAACTTTCTCGGTTTGCGGCTCGACTGCTCGTCGTCGCTGGCGCTCCGAGGGGACGGGACGCCGGTTCTGGCGGAGGCCTGCGGCAGCGGCCTGATCACCGCGCTCCCCTATCTCATCTTGGTGGTCCTGATGGGGCTCACGACCTACTACCAGCAGAAGCAGATGCAGGCAAAGCAGGCGGCTCAGGCGCAGGACAGCCCCATGGCTCAGCAGATGCAGATGTTCACCAAGGTGATGCCGGTCATGCTGATGGTGTTCTCGTTCAGCTTTCCGTCGGGGCTGGTCATCTACTGGCTCACGACCAACCTGTGGACCATCGCCCAGCAAAGAATCATTCTCAAGGCAGTGCCGCTCGAGCCGGGGGCCAAGGCCGCTCCTGCGGGTAACGGTTCCCGAACTGCGAAGTCGAGCCCCAAGTCGCAGCCGTCGGCGGGCGCCAAGCCGCGTGGGGGCACCAAGCCCCGAGAGGGTGCGAAGGGATCCAACTCCACGCCCAAGCGTTCACCCACAGCGCAGGGCGACAACGGAGCAGGCTCGGCGGCCCGCAGCGGAGATCGAAAGAAGCGGAAGAGATGAGCGAAGGCCGAACCGAAGCGACGGAAGCGACGGATCAAGACCGAACCGAAGCGACGGATCAAGACCACGCGGAGGCTCCGGGGACGGACGCCACCCCGGAATCCACCCACGCCGGTGGGGAGCCCGATAGGGCTCGGGCCGAGGACGTTGCTCCCGAGGAGATTGCTCGGGTGGCGGGGGAGTTCGTTGAAGGGCTCCTCGGGGCGATGGGGCTGCAGGGGGAAGTAGAGACCTCGGTCGCAGACGGCCGGGCATCGGTCGAGGTCAACGGCGACGACCTCGGGATTCTCATCGGACGGCGCGGGCAGACGCTGGAGGCGGTGCAGGAGCTCACTCGAACTGCGGTGCAGCGACGCCTAAGAGCGCATGTGCGCCTGCTGGTGGATGTGGAGAGCTACCGGGCCCGACGTCGCGAGTCGCTGGCCGAGTATGCCCGCGAGATGGCGGATCGTGCGAAGGAGCGGGGCACTGAGATCGAGCTCGAGCCGATGAACGCATACGAGCGCAAGATCGTGCACGATGCCGTCGCAGATATCGACGGAGTCTCCAGCTTCAGCGAAGGCGAAGACCCGCAGCGCAAGGTCATAGTCCGGGGCGAGTGAACCGCGACGTCGAGCGGGAGACCCGGCGTTCGCAGGGGACCCGAATGTTTCACGTGAAACATCTGGCGATAACCGGCTTTGACTCACCTTCGAATCCATCCCACTAGGATGCGACACCATGCAAGTGTCGTCGCCACCTCAGCGCCAAGCCGACCTCCACAAAGGGTTAGTGCTCGAATACTTCACGGTGGGTTGGAACATCGTAGAAGCCGCCGTGGGCCTTGTGGCGGGCACCTTGGCAGGGTCGGTAGCGTTAGTGGGCTTCGCCCTCGATTCCCTAGTGGAAGCGTCATCGGGCGGCATTCTGATTTGGCGGCTTCGAACAGAGCAAGGCGGGAAACGGAGCGCCGAGGAAGCTGAGCGGCGCGCTATTCGGCTGGTGGCGGTGGCCTTTCTAGCCTTAGCTGCCTACATAGGGGGCCGGGCTATCTATGATCTCGCCGCGCAATCGAGGCCCGATGAAAGCTCCGTGGGCATTGCCTTGGCCCTGGTGTCCCTGGTGGTCATGCCAATCCTGGCGACTCGCAAAGCCCGGGTGGCTCGGAGCCTTGATAGCCGGGCGCTCCAAGCCGACTCGACTCAGACAACCCTCTGCACCTACCTCTCGGCTTTCCTGCTCGTCGGCTTAGCGACTAATGCCCTACTCGGCTGGTGGTGGGCTGACCCTCTGGCGGGGTTCGCTATCGCCATTTTTGCTGCCAAGGAAGGGCGGGAGCTGTGGACGGCTAAAGATCTATGCTGCCGCTAGGGTTTATTCCTTCGACAAGGTGATTGCCGGATGTTTCACGTGAAACATCGGGCTGATGCACCCGCTCGACTGGCCGTGTACGCAGACTTGGTGCGACGCTGGGCTCCGCGGCTCGACCTGGTGTCACCGGGAGACCTCCCCCGTTTTGAAGAGCGCCACATTGCCGACTCCCTGAAGGCCGCTGCAGTGGTCGACTCTCTGCCGCCGGGCACGGCCGTTGACGTAGGTTCGGGGGCCGGTCTGCCCGGGATCCCCCTGGCAATAGCCGCTCACCCCCGGCGTTGGCGCCTGCTGGAGCCCCGCCCCCGCAAGGCGGCTTTCCTGGAGGAGTGTGTCCGTGTCCTCGAGCTCGACTGCGACGTGTTGGCGCTCACCGCCCAGGAGGCGGCGCGGCGCGCAGACTTGCTGGGGGATCACGTCTGCGCCTTGGCCCGGGCGCTGGCGGCTCCAGCCGAAGCGTTCCGGCTCCTCTTGCCCCTTGTGCGAGCCGATGGTGTGGCCGGGATCTTCGCCTCCCCCGACACACGGTTGCCGGCAGAAGCCGAGAGGGTGTCGGAGGGGCTTGCTATCATGCGCGGCATGGAAGAGGGGCGCTCACGCTCCGGCCCCGTATGACGACGTTGTGACCACGACGGCGTCCGGCCGAGCTGCGTGGAAGGTATTGGAACGGACTGATCCTCCTCCTGGCGTGCCGGTACTTGCGATCGCTAATCAGAAGGGTGGCGTCGGCAAGACCACTTCGGTGGTGAACCTCGGGGCTGCGCTAGCCCTGAAAGGATATTGTGCGCTTGTGATCGACCTCGACCCACAGGCGAATGCGACCACCGGTCTGGGACTCGACCGGCGCGCCGTCACCCGATCGACCTATGAGCTCCTGTCGCAGGAGGCCGCGCTCGAGGAAGTCGTGATGCCGACTGCCATCCCGGGCCTCGATTGCGCACCTGCCAGCCAGGACCTAGCAGGAGCCGAGGTTGAGCTGGTGCAGCAGGCGGCGCGCGAGCGGCGGCTGAAGGCCGTGCTCGATGCCTCTGAGCGCCGCTGGGACATCGTCCTGGTGGACTGCCCACCGTCGCTTGGCCTGCTCACCGTCAATGGATTGCTCGCCGCTCACGGGCTCCTAGTACCCGTGCAATGCGAGTACTACGCGCTCGAGGGCTTGGGACAGCTGCTGAACACTGCGGAACGGGTGCGACGCTCGCTCAATCCGACACTTCGAATTACGGGGCTGTTGCTAACCATGTACGACGGGCGCACCAGGCTTTCGAGCGAGGTCGCCCATGAGGTCAGGTCCCATTTCGGGGAGCTCGTGTTCAAGGCCGTGGTTCCCCGCAGCGTGCGGCTCTCCGAGGCGCCCTCCTACGGGCAGCCGGTGGTGACTTTGGACGCGGGCTCGCGCGGCTCAATCTCTTACCGACTGGTGGCGGGCGAACTGGAGGAGCGCTGCGCCCTGGTGAGCGCAGCAGCGGCGGCTCGACAGGGCTTTAGAGGCACGCCCCCTCCCACCAAAGAGGGCCCCGAACGCGCGCCTGTTCCCACTAGGCAGGGCCCGGGGGGCAGAGGCTACGGCGTGGTTACTTCGGAGCCCGAGGGGCTCGTCGAGTCATGGCCGCCCCCCAACCCGTGGACCGAGCCGTGACCAGACGAGCCGGCCTGGGCCGGGGGCTCGACGCCTTGCTGCCTCCCGAGGTAGAGGAGGGTCGCGACCCGGGGCCGCTCGAGGTGAGGCTCGAGGACATCGTTCCCAACCCGAATCAGCCGCGCCGTGAGTTCGATGAGGAGGCCCTGGCAGAGCTGACGGCCTCGATAGCCACGCTGGGGCTGCTGCAACCTTTGTTGGTGCGTCCCTCAGAACCTGGGCGCTACGAGCTGATTGCTGGGGAGCGCCGCTTGCGGGCGGCCCGTGCGGCCGGCCTGACTCACGTCCCCGTGATGGTGGTCGCCACCGACGAGCGCGGCTCCCTCGAACGAGCGGTCGTTGAGAACATCCATCGCGCCGACCTCAACCCCATCGAGGAGGCCGCCGCATATCGTCAGCTACTCGACGACGGAGGCCTCACTCAGGAGCAGCTCGCCGGAAGGCTGGGGCGCAGCCGGACCGCGATTACGAACTCGTTGCGCCTGCTCGAGCTCCCGGTAGAGGTTCACGATCTGGTGGTGCGCGGCCGACTGAGTGCAGGACATGCCCGAGCCCTACTGTCCCTGAACGGGAGCCCGTTTCAGACAAGGCTAGCAACTCGAATCGCCCAGGAGGGAGTCTCGGTGCGGGACACCGAGGACCTGGTTCGTCGCTATGGCGAGATGTCGACTTCCAGTGGGGGCGCCGGACGAGCCGCGGGCGGTCGCCCGGCCGTTGCCGCCGAGGCCCAGAAGATCCTCTCCGAACGTCTCCAGGCGAGGGTACGAGTGACCATGGGCAAGAACAAAGGACGCATCGCCATCGACTTCACCTCCGAGGAGGAGCTGGAGCGATTGGTGGGGCTGCTGGTGAGTTCGGGGCGCAGCCCCACCGTCGCCTCCCCCGACCGCTAGCCGTCTCTTTCTCGATACCAGGAAACGGGTGGTGAAAAGCGGACCGAGGACGTTTGACCCCCCAACGGGTGGTGAAAAGCGGACCGAGGACGTTTGACCACCGCCGACAGGGGTCGGGGGGGGAGGGGTGCGGGTCCGGTGGGGGGAACTGGAACGTTCAGGCGTGGCTGTGCAGGC
>DASRPA010000062.1:0-4754 GCA_035646635.1 Actinomycetota bacterium
ACCGGCGTCAAGATCAGCGACCAACAGATGAAAGAACTCCCGATCACCCGCAACGACTGGCACGGCGAATGGAACTACTCCCTCCACCCAACCCACGACACGCCCGAACCAGACTGACTTGATTGAGTACGAGGCCTTACCCTGCCGTTGCGGATATTCCACTCGCCGATTCCCCAGGGCTTCGAGTTGTAGTCGTGCGCGGCGTCACTTCTTGTGGTGAACAGGTCATACATCCTGCCCACGTTTTGTTCGAAACTGTCTTGGGTTCCTGAGCCGTAGTTGTCAAAGAATATCCAGTCCACGAGGTTGTTTCCCGGATAGAGGTCGTCGATCATGCAGTTGTAGGGCTGATAGCTCATATAGTTCACCCCCCAGACAACATTGGTGACGCCAAGTGCGTCGAAACGTGCCCGCACGTTCGCCCACATTGCGCCGGTACTCGTCAGTGGTACCGGTGTTTCCAGGAGCGCGAATAGTGCAATCAGTCATGCCTCCGGAGACGTCATTCTCCGGCTCATGATGAAGGGTCAGAAATATCTTTGTATCACCAAGAGACTTGATGCTTGCCGCGTTAGCATCGATCCTGTTGTTAACCGAATTGTTGGCGCCCCCGCCGTCCGACCACTTCGCGGCGGGTTTCCAGTTGAGGAAGAGTATCGTATTAGGCCGCGTAGCAAAATAGCGCTCGTCTGAGCTCAGGCCGGTGGCGGTTGCAGCATTATAGGCGTGGACGATATCAAGTTGTCGTCCGATCCGCTGCTCATGGTATTCAGTTTGGGAGCGTAAGCCATTACCCACTTGGGGGTACTTGTTAGCCGACGCACCCACCCATGGCCTGCATGAGTTAACAAGCTTGTCGCTTATCTCAACACACCTCGGGGTGGGTATCGGCACTACCCGACCCACGCGTTGATACAGTCAGCGACAGCGTCGCCAGGGAGACAACCCCTAGTTTGGCCACGGCCCCCCATCGCGGCCGATTCTTTATTCTCGGCATTTCTCGCAAACCCCACTTATCCCCAACCCCACTGACGCAATGCCTCTTTTGAGGATCATGCATCCGGAGCGTTCCCCCCACTATCGGATCGGCCAATTCGATAGTTGCACAAGGAGGCTGGATTGCGCCACGGTCATCTTCCGCTATTTCGCTCGGCCCGGTCTTTTCATTCCAGCTATCCGTCCCTATTCGACGCTATCTGTCCTCATTGCGCTGTCATTCGAGGCCGTGCGAGAGCTCCGCCTGCGGCAAGTTACCGTTCGGTAGGACGTGTTTCACTCGGTCCCGCGGCTGACCCGCTGGCGAAAGCCCCGTAGTCTCATGGCCGACATTCAGTGCAGACCCGGTGACCGCGCCGGCAGGTTGGAGTGACTGATGCCCCTTACGTTGATCCTGGGCCTCGGGATGACTGCCATCGCCCTTCCGATTGCGGCGCGACGGGTCTGGTGGCTCTACCGCCTGATCACCAGCGGGCAACCGGCACCGGATCGGGTCGAGAACGTCACCCACCGGCTGGGGGAGGCGGTCAGGACACAGCTCGTCGAGGTCTTCGGCCAGAAGAAGCTGCTCAAGTGGTCGATCCCTGGCACCGCACACTTCTTCGTGTTCTGGGCGTTCCTGATCCTCGGCTCGGTCTATCTCGAGGCGTACGGCGCGCTGTTCGTCTCCGACTTCCACATTCCGCTGATCGGCACCTGGCCGGTCGTGGGATTCGCGCAGGACTTCATCGCGATGATGGCGTTCTTCGGCATCCTGGCTTTCGCGACCATCCGGTTGAGGAACTCTCCGCAGCGGCTGGGGCGCGCGTCGCGCTTCAAGGGCTCCCACCTCGGTGGTGCCTGGCTGGTGCTCTTCATGATCTTCAACGTGCTCTGGTCGATGTTCCTGTTCCGGGGTGCGGCGGTGAACACCGGCACCTTTCCCTACGAGAGCGGTGCCTTCGTCTCCGAAGCAACCGGGCGGCTCCTCCAACCCCTGGGTGAAGGAGCGAACGAGGTCCTGGAGCACGTCGGCCTGCTGATCCACATCGGCGTCATGCTCGGCTTCCTGATCCTCGTCCTCAACTCCAAGCACCTGCACATCTTCGTCGCGCCCTTGAACGTGCTGTTCGGACGCCGGCCCGTCGCCCTGGGCGCAGCGGTGCCGATGATGAGCAACGGCAAGCGTCTGGACTTCGCGGAGATGGACGACATCGACGAGGACACCGTGCTCGGTGTCGGCAAGATCGAGGACTTCACCTGGAAGGGCATGCTCGACTTCGCCACATGCACCGAGTGCGGTCGTTGCCAGTCCCAGTGCCCGGCGTGGAACACCGAGAAGCCGCTGTCGCCCAAGCTGTTGATCACCAACCTGCGCGACCACGCCTACGCGAAGGCGCCGTACCTCCTCGCCTCCGACGCCGAGCGGGAGGCACTGCCCGCCGAGGTGAAGGCGGAGGCGGAGCGGGAGCTCGTCGGTGCCACCGAGGGCTACGCCTGGGACCCGACGGGCGGGGCAGTGATCGACCCCGACGTCCTATGGTCGTGTACGTCGTGCGGTGCCTGCGTCGAGCAGTGCCCGGTCGACATCGAACACGTGGACCACATCATCGACATGCGCCGCTACCAGGTGCTCGTCGAGTCCAACTTCCCCTCCGAGCTCAACTCACTGTTCAAGGGCCTGGAGAACAAGGGCAACCCCTGGAACATGGCTCCCACCGCGCGGATGGACTGGGCCAAGGGTCTCGACTTCGACGTCAAAGTAGTTGGGGGGCCAGATGAGAATGACCCGGCGAACCTCGATGAGGTCGACTGGCTGTTCTGGGTAGGTTGCGCGGGCGCCTACGAGGACCGTGCGAAGAAGACCACGCGCGCGGTGGCTGAGCTGCTCGACATGGCGGGTGTGAGCTTCGCTGTGCTCGGCAACGGCGAGACCTGCACCGGTGACCCGGCCCGACGTTCTGGCAACGAGTTCGTGTTCCAACAGCTGGCGATGCAGAACGCCGAGGTCTTCAAGGAAAGCAAAGTGACCAAGGTGGTGAGCACCTGTGCGCACTGCTTCAACACGTTGAAGAACGAGTACTCCGCGTTCGGGGTCGAGCTCGAGGTCGTGCACCACACCCAGCTGCTCAACCGCCTCGTCCGCGAGGGCAAACTGACGCCGGTCGGCACCAACGGTACGACGCCGTCCCGCTCGATCACCTACCACGACCCGTGTTTCCTCGGGCGTCACAACAAGGTCTACTCCCCACCCCGTGAGCTTCTCGACATCCTCCCGAATGCGGAGTTCAAGGAGATGCCGCGCAACAGCGAACGCTCCTTCTGCTGCGGCGCGGGCGGTGCCCGGATGTGGATGGAGGAGAAGATCGGCGAGCGGATCAACGTCAACCGCACGACTGAGGCGGTCGAGACCGGCGCCGACCAGATCGCGACCGGCTGCCCGTTCTGCCGGATCATGCTCTCCGACGGTCTGACCGCCAAGCAGGCCGACGGGTCCGCTCGCGAGGAGGTGGAGGTGCTCGACGTCGCCCAGCTCCTGCTGGCCTCTGTCAAACACAGCCCGTCGGTCGAACCCGACGCGGCCACGGGGCACGTCGAGACCAAGGCCGAACCCGACGCCGGCGATGTCACCCTCACAGGGGACACCGTCACCGACACCGGGGACGTGGGCGCCAATGCCGCGGCGTCGAACGAGGAGCCGGAGTCGGGCGCTGGGAAGCGGGACTGACGTCACTTCCGGCCGAGAGTGGCATCAGGTTCGCCTCAGCCGCAAACAGTTTCATCAAGGTATGCGGGCGAACCTGCACATCCCACGACGAGTTCAGGCTCTCCTGACGTATCTGTGGGTGTCTCGAGCGCCATCGCAAGTGCACGCCGTTCGCGGCCACCGGCTGGTCGAGCCTGTCGAGACCACTCCCCCCCGGTTGGTCGAGCCTGTCGAGACCACTCCGCCCCCCGGTTGGTCGAGCCTGTCGAGACCACTCCGCCCCCGCTGGTCGAGCCTGTCGAGACCACTCCGCCCCCCGGTTGGTCGAGCCTGTCGAGACCACTCCGCCCCCCGGTTGGTCGAGCCTGTCGAGACCACGTCGAGGGCAGACTCACGCCCCGGGTGACCCGGGCGGCCCGTCACATTCACGCACGGTGCGCTGTTTGGACACCGGTTCACGCTGAAGCATCCCGGGTTTGATCGGCTCCCGGTTGTCTGGTCTCGACCGGTTGGTCGAGTTGTTGTTGAGCGTTGTACTCGGCCTCTGCTCTTGCCGGTGGTCGACGGTCGAGGCGGTGCGAGCCCAGCCCGTGTCATTTTCGTCCGTACGGACGATCCTGCGCCGATTATGGCCGGAACCCGTGTAAATTTCGTCCGTACGGACGATTGTGCGCCGCGGGGTGGCCGCGGGAGGTGCTGTACCCGCCCTCCGCGTTCGCGAGCCAGGTGAATGCCGCGCGGGCGTATCGGCTTCGGGTGCCTGAGCTCGCTGAGAAGAGCGTGTCAGCGTGAGCGATCCGGGCGACCGTCCTGCTCGCCGAGCCCGTCCCAACGGGCTGCCCCGCCGGACCCAGCCCCTTGAGGTCGTGAACGCCTACACCGGCTGAAGACGTCACCGCTCGGAGGTCACCGTCGCGATGTTCCCGGCAGACCTGACCCACGGATGAGACTACATTTTCGGGTGCGTGCAGAGTTTTTTCGGAAACACCCAGAAAATGGTTTGCCGCTTACTGCCCTCAGGTTGTAGTTTTCTTTTTACTTGACCACACGCGCACTACGGCCCTGACGAAGC
>DASRPA010000063.1:0-45997 GCA_035646635.1 Actinomycetota bacterium
GGTGGAGGCGACGCCGGCCATCATCGCCAGGTCGGTGTAGATGACGCCGGCGCCGTTGCAGTTGGGGCAGGCGCCCTCGGAGTTGGCGCTGAACAGCGCCGGCTTCACGCCGTTGGCCTTCGCGAACGCCTTTCGGATCGGATCGACCAGTCCGGTGTACGTCGCCTGGTTGCTGCGCCGCGAGCCCTTGATCGCTGCCTGGTCGACCGACACCACCCCGTCGCGGCCCGAGACTGAGCCGCGGATCAGTGAGCTCTTTCCCGACCCGGCCACACCGGTCACCACCACCAGCACCCCGAGCGGTACATCGACATCGACGTCCTGCAGGTTGTGCGCCGTCGCGCCGCGGATCTCCAGCGCGCCGTTGGACGTCCGCACGGTCGGCTTGAGGGCGGCGCGGTCGTCGAGGTGGCGACCGGTGATGGTGCCGCTGCCCCGCAGCCCCTCGACGGTGCCCTCGAAGCAGACGGTGCCGCCCGCCGTACCGGCGCCGGGGCCGAGGTCCACGACGTGGTCGGCGATCGCGATCGTCTCCGGCTTGTGCTCCACGACGAGCACCGTGTTGCCCTTGTCCCGCAACCGCAGCAGCAGGTCGTTCATCCGCTGGATGTCATGGGGGTGCAGGCCGATGGTGGGCTCGTCGAAGACGTAGGTGGTGTCGGTGAGCGAGGAGCCGAGGTGGCGGATCATCTTGACGCGCTGTGCCTCGCCGCCCGACAGCGTGCCCGACGGGCGGTCGAGCGAGAGGTAGCCCAGCCCGATCTCCACGAACGAGTCGAGGGTGTGGTGCAGCGTGGCGAGCAGCGGCGCCACCGACGGCTCGTCGACGCCGCGGACCCATTCGGCAAGCTCACTGATCTGCATCGCGCAGGCGTCGGCGATGTTGATCCCGCCGATCCGCGAGGAGCGGGCCGCCTCGCTGAGCCGTGTGCCACCGCAGTCGGGACAGGCGGTGAAGGTGACCGCCCGGTCCACGAACGCCCGGATGTGCGGCTGCAGCGCGTCGGGGTCCTTGGAGAGGAACGACTTCCGCACCTTGGGGACCAGCCCCTCGTAGGTGAGGTTGACGCCGTCGACCTTCACCTTGACCGGCTCCTTGTAGAGGAAGTCGTGGAGCTCCTTCTTGGTGTACTTGCGGATCGGCTTGTTCGGGTCGATGAAGCCCGACTCGGTGAAGATCCGCACTGTCCAGAAGTTGTCCGCCTTGTAGCCGGGGATGGTGATCGCGCCCTCGGCGATCGACTTGGAGTCGTCGTAGAGCTGGGTGAGGTCGAGATCGGAGACCGTGCCCCGGCCTTCGCAGCGCGGGCACATGCCGCCGGTGCGGGTGAAGGTCTGTCTCACGGTCTTGCCGGCACCCCGTTCGATCGTGATCGCACCGCTCGCTCGGACCGAGGGGACGTTGAAGGAGAACGCGTTGGGCGAGCCGATGTGCGGCTGCCCGAGCCGGCTGAAGAGGATGCGCAGCATTGCGTTGGCGTCGGTGGCGGTGCCGACCGTGGAGCGGGCGTCGGCACCCATCCGCTCCTGGTCGACGATGATCGCAGTCGTCAGCCCTTCGAGTACGTCGACCTCCGGCCGGGCCAGCGTCGACATGAAGCCCTGCACGAAGGCGCTGTAGGTCTCGTTGATCAGCCGCTGCGACTCTGCGGCGATCGTGCCGAACACCAGCGAGCTCTTGCCCGAGCCGGAGACGCCGGTGAACACTGTCAGCCGGCGCTTCGGGATCTCGATGCTGAGGTCCTTGAGGTTGTTCACGCGCGCGCCGTGCACGCGGATCAGATCGTGGCTGTCGGCGACGTGCAGCGCAGGCGACTGCGTGTCCGTCCTCGTGGCCTTGCTCATCGTGTCTCCATCTGTTGGGCGGGGCCGCCTTCGCGGTCTCCGTCGGCGTCGCCTGGCTCGATCTGACCAGCTTCGAGCAGTACGTCTGGTTCTCCTTCGTCGGCGCGGTCGCGGCAACGGTCCGCTGTCTACCTGATCCGCGGTGTCGGCCGGGGTGGCGCGACGCCCGTCCGGCTGACGCTGGCCGGGGTCGCGCTCGGCGCAAGAACCAAGGCATCCACGCCGCTTCGGCCCGTGGAGCCTCTGGGCCCCGGCCACGCGGCGCGCCCGGCCGAGGCGTCAGACCAACCAGCGGCCGTCGCGCATCAGCTCGCGGTCGGGCATCTCGTTCACCTCCCGCCAGGCCTGGATGCGGCGCGGGGAGATGCGGAACCAGCGGTACGGCGTGGCCAGCGCACGCGGGTCGAAGCCCGTGTGCGCGACGAACCGGTCACCCCGCTCCTGCGGCAGAGCGTCGATCTCGAGGACCTCGACTTCGCCCTCGATCATGGACACGTCGCGCGTGTGGCCCAGCCCCAGGCGAACGGCTCGGGTGGCAGCCAGGTTCCTGACGGTCGGGCTGTCCGTCGGCGTGGCCATCAGCAGCGCCGTCGCCGTCCCAGTCGAAGGACAGCGGCACCAGGTACGGCGCACCGTCCGCCGAGGCACTGGCCACCCAGACGTCTTTGTCGTGGGTGAGCCGATGCTCGGTGTCGCGACGACGCTGAGCGCGGGAGCGGGGGTCGGCACTCATCGGTCGTGAAGCAGCTCGGGGACGTTGCCATCGGGGTCGGTGACGGTGGCCACCAGGCGGCCGCCACCGACGTCGTGCGCGGGCTCCTTCACGGTGGCACCCGCGGCGGTCACCTCGGCCAGCTTCGCCTCGATGTCCGGCACGTGCCAGTAGGCCACCGGTGAGGTCATGCCCTGCGGTCCACCGCCCGGCACCAGCCCGATGTGCTGGCCCGCGGCCTCGAAGCCGACGTAGTAGGACTCGTCGGTCTGCGGCGGTACGCCGAGCAGGGCGGCGTACACCGCCTTGGCCGTCGCCAGGTCGGACACGGGATGCAGCACGGTCTTGATTCCCTGGGTGGAAGAGCCGGTCATGGTCACTCCTGAAGTCGTGGGTCACATCGACCCGGTGGGATTGTCGGGCTTAAAGACGAACGGGAAGCCCGGAAATTGCCCTTGGCCATCATCTCGACGTGCCGGGCTGGTCGGCGGGGCCGACCGTGATCCAGCGCATCCCGCCGTATTCGACCTCGTTGCGGACCTCGAAGTCGAGGGCGTCGCGATAGAAGGCCAGGGATGCGTCCGGGTCGTCATGCGGGAGGAAGGTCCCGTGAATCGTGATGTCCATGACGGTCATGCTAGGTGCCGCTCGGTGACCGGCACTTCTCGATTCCTGATCGGTCTGGTCACCTGTTTTGCCACGCACGACGGCATCCCCGCCGTCGCGCGCGCCGCGTGGCGCCGGTAGGTGCTGGGCGGCATACCGACCAGGTCGGTGAAGCGAGTGCTGAAGGTGCCCAGCGACGAGTAGCCGACCGCGAAACAGACCTCGGTGACGCTGAGGTCGCCACGACGCAGCAGCGCCATCGCCCGCTCGATGCGCCGCGTCATCAGATAGGCGTACGGCGACTCGCCGAAGGCGAGCCGGAACTCGCGGCTGAAGTGCCCGGCCGACATGTGCGCGCCGCGGGCGAGCGCCTCGGCGTCCAGCGGCTGCGCGTACTCCCGGTCGATCCGGTCGCGGACGCGGCGCCGCCGCGCGAGGTCGCACAGGTGCTGCGCCGCGGCGGGTCTGCTGGTCACCTGCGAGATCGTGCCACGTCGCGCCGGAGGTGCCTAGCGCCGCTGGCGTCCCACCCCACTCCGCGTCCGCTCTGGCCCGGTCTGCTCCGCTTACGTCCTCGACCTGTTCAGGCCCTGCGGTATCCGCCACTCGTCCCACGTCAACACGTCTCGTCAGCAGTCAATTAGGGTGTGGCTCCCAAGTGGTCGATGGTGATTGCGCCAATCTGGCCAGGTGACGCGTTCAGCTGAACTCAGCGAGGCTGCGTGGGCTTGGATCGAGCCGTTGATGCCTCAGGCGGTGGGTCGTAGTCGTCCGTGGCGTGATCATCGTCAGGTGGTCGAGGGCATCGTGTTCCGGTATCGGACCGGGGTGGCGTGGCGTGATCTTCCGGGGCGGTTCGGGCCGTGGCAGACGGTGTGGAAGCGGCATCATCGCTTCGCGACCGATGGCACGTGGGACAAGCTGTTGCGCGTGATTCAGGCTGAGGCCGACGCGGCCGGTCGGGTGGATTGGAACGTGTCGGTCGACTCCTCGATCGTGCGGGCGCACCAGCATTCGGCTACGGCCAAGCGCAGTGCCCGGGAGGATCGCACCGTGCTCGTCGAGCACACAGGGGCGGTGTCGAATGACAAGAATCCGCGCTGCTGCCGGGACGAACCGGGCGATCACGCCCTCGGCCGCTCGCGCGGCGGGCTGAGCACGAAGATCCACGCCGCGGTCGACGGACGGGGCCGCCCGCTGGCCATCCTGCTCACCCCCGGCCAGGCCGGTGACGCGCCGATGATGTTGCCGCTGCTCGCGCACCTGCGTGTCCAGCGCACGATCGGCCGGCCACGGACCCGGCCCGACCGGGTGCTGGCCGACAAGGCCTACTCCTCGCGCGCGATCCGCGCTCACCTCAGGACCCGCGGCATCGGCAGCGTGATCCCCGAGCCCGACGACCAGAAGGCCCACCGCAACCGCATCGGCTCATCCGGCGGCCGACCGGTGACCTACGACCGCACCGCCTACCGCGGACGCAACGTCATCGAACGCGCCTTCAACGGCTTCAAACACTGGCGCGGGCTGGCCACCAGATACGACAAGCACGCCATCGTCTACCGCGGCGGCCTCGTCCTCGCAGCCGTGCTGCTCTGGCTCACCGACTTAGGAGACACGTCAGGTCTGGGGCAGCCCCTCGTCTCGCACCACCTGAAGATCCTGAAAGAGGCCGGGCTGGTCGAACCTCGCCGTCACTCGTACTGGACCTACTACAGGCTGGTCCCACGGGCCCTCAACTGGGTCGTGGACGAGCTCGCCGTCCTGCGTGCGCAGTCCTTCATTCCGGCCTCTCCCCGCCCGTGTCGGGTGGATCAGCAGAGAGGAAATGCCATGAAGCCATGGGTAGACGGTTTCGTTGCCGATCATCAGGTGCGCGGGGTCGCCCAGCGGTTGTCCACGGAGCTCGAGGGCATTTTCTCTCCCGCGACGGTCGAGCGGTTCGTGGTCGAGTCCTGGGGCCAGCTTGCCGATGCCAAGGTCAAGGGTTACGTGCCTCTGCTTACGGAGAGGTTCGCGCGGCAGCGGCTGCGAGCCTGTGCTCAGGCGGAAGGAGCGATCGTGAAAGAAGTGCCCGAGGTCCTATTCGTGTGCGTCCACAACGCCGGACGCTCGCAGATGGCGGCGGGGCTATTGGACAGGGCCGCCGACGGGCGCGTCAACGTGCGCTCGGCCGGCTCGACACCTGCGGACGAGATCCACGCTGGCGTGAGAGAGGCGATGGCCGAGATCGGCATCGATCTGTTCAGGGAGTTCCCCAAGCCACTCACCGAAGAGGTAGTGAAGGCCGCCGACGTGGTGGTGACGATGGGCTGCGGGGATGCATGCCGCGTCTATCCCGGCAAGCGCTACCTCGACTGGGATCTCCCGGACCCGGCCGGCAAGCCGCTGGACGAGGTCCGAGCCATCCGAGACGACATCGACGAGCGCGTCCGTCGCCTCCTCGAGAAACTGCTCCCAACGACGCTAGAAGAAATCACTTGACCTTGAAGCCGACTTCAAAGTTTACGCTCTCATCATGGCTCTCAGGGTTTCTGATCTCGCCGCTCGAGTTGGGCTCACGCCCGCCACACTTCGCTATTACGAGCGACGAGGGCTCCTGCCTCAGCCCGAGCGCAGCTCTTCGGGCTATCGGCAGTACAACGAGGAACTAACCGACCGGCTCCGTTTCATCAAAGGGGCGCAGCGTTTCGGGCTGCGCCTGGAGGAGATCAAGGAGCTCCTCGACATCCAGGACCGGGGAACGTGCCCTTGTGGTCACACCCAGGCTCTCCTGAGCGCCCGCGTCGCTGAGGTGGACGAGGAGATGCACCGCCTGGAGTTGCTGCGTGCCGACCTGTTGACGATGATCGAGCGGGCCGATTGTGACTCGCCCGGCTCGATGTCATGGCCTTGCGCTGTCGAGTTCATCGAGGGAAGGAGGTGTGACGATGAGAGAGGGTGTTCCATGTGATTGCCCCCCAGATTGCTGCCCGCCTGGGTGTTGCTAGAGGCGGCTTGAAGATAGGGCGTCGAGGTGGGGGCTCCCTGGGTGGGTCATTCGTGGCCTCTAGGGAGCCCTTCCGCCGCAGGCCCGGTGGACGTAGCCAGAGGAATATTGAGTCTGCGACCACACCACAGGGGGTCAGCGGCGCGAAGTTGAGCCGAGCGGATGCTCAGCGGGCTCGGACCCGGCCCGCTCGGCGCAGGGCGTTCTCCATGCGGGCTCGCAGGGTGTCCTCGTCGAAGGGTTTGGTCACGTAGTCATCGACGCCCGCCCTCAGGCTCGCAACCTCGCTGGAGTCGTCTCCGGTCAGCATGATCACAGGGATGAGACTGGTGGCGGCCGAGGCTCGCAATCGCTCGGCGATCTCCACCCCCAGCACGTCGGGCAGCCACAGGTCCAGCAGGATGAGGTCGGGTCGCTCGAGGGTGGCCTTCCTGATGCCTTCTTCGCCGGTGTCGGCGTGGGCGATCTCGAACTCCGTCCCGTACATGGCCTCGACCAGGGTCACCAGCGTGGGATCGTCGTCGACGACCAGGATGCGGGGCTTGGCCGAGCGAGCTTGCGACTTGTGAGTGATCTCGGCGCGGCAATAGGGGCAGACACTCCAGGCAGCGTCGACCTCCCGGCCGCAGGCGGCGCAGAGATCCTCAGAGAGGTCCTCCTGGCAGTAGGGGCATACGAGGAAGGCCTTGTCGACCTCCTGACGGCAGGCGGGACAGCGCGATATCTCCTCGCGCTCCACGTGGGTGACGCGCAGCATTTCCTCGAGCGTCGTGATCCCCGCCTTGACCTTGGCGAGCCCGCTTCGCCGCAGGCTCCACATCCCAGCGGTGCGAGCGGAGTAGGCCAGGGAGATGTCCGATACCTGGGCCGTGATCTGCTCCCGAAGCTGTGGTGTGATGGTTAGAACCTCGTAGATCCCGGTGCGGCCCCGGTAGCCGCTGAACGAGCACTGGTCACAGCCGGCCCCCTTCATCGGGGTGGCTCCCTCGAGATCCGCGATCGTCAGCCCGAGCAGCGACAGAATGTGACCGGAGACCTCGGCGGGGGCCGCGCACTTGCGGCAGATGACTCTGAGGAGACGCTGAGCCACCACCATGTTGAGCGCCGCAGCAATGAGATAGGGCTCGACTCCGAGGTCGGCCAGCCGAGTCACCGCCGAGACCGCGTCGTTGGTGTGGAGGCTGGTAAGAACGAGGTGGCCGGTCATCGCCGACTGCATCACGATCTGAGCCGTCTCGAGATCGCGCACCTCCCCGACCATGATGACGTCGGGGTCCTGGCGCAGGACGCTGCGGAGCCCCCGTGAGAAGGAGAGGCCGGTCTTGTCGTCGATTGGGATCTGGTTGATGCCGTGCAACTGGTACTCAATGGGGTCTTCGAGCGTGACGATGTTTCGCTCCGGAGAGCGGATGTGATCGAGCCCCGAGTACATCGTCGAGGTCTTGCCCGCGCCGGTGGGCCCTGTGAAGATGATGAGGCCCTGGGGCGCTTGGAGATTCTGAAACACCATCTCCTTCTGGAAGTCCTCGAGCCCGAGCTCGTTGAGCGACTGGGCTCCCTTTCCGGTGGGCAAGAGCCGGATAACGATCTTCTCGCCGGCGAACGTGGGCACGCTCGACACACGCATGTCGGTCTCTTGATCGTTGACCAGCACGCGGCTGCGCCCGTCCTGGGGCTTGCGCCTCTCGGCGATGTCCATGCTCGAGATAATCTTCACGCGCGAGATGACGAGCGCTTGGACCTGCTTGGGCAGAGACATCGTCTCTCGGAGCAACCCGTCGACCCGGTAGCGCACCTTTACCTCGGTCTGCTGAGGCTCGATGTGGATGTCGGTCGCGCGCGCCGCGATGGCGTCGGCGAGGATCGCGTTGACCAGGCCGACGATGGGCCCGGCATGGGCCGAGCGCTCCAGGGCCTCGAGATCCGAGCTGCCGAGGTCGATCTCCTGGTCAGAGGGAACGACCTCGGCGTCGGCCGCGGCCCCCAGACGTCCCAGCAGCTCGGAGCCTCCCAAAGAGGAGGAGTAGAAGCGGTCCTCGGATTCCGTGATGGCGGAGGGAGTGGCGACCACGACGCTTACCCGGCGCCCCCCCAGGGTGGCTCTGACATCGTCCCTTGCCACCACGTTGGTGGGGTCTGCCATCGCGATCACTATCCCGTCATCGGTGGCCGAGATGGGAACGAGCTGGTTGCGTCGGGCGAGCGCTCTCGGGACGAGGTTTATGGCGGGGATGTCGGGCACGACTTCGGCGAGATCGACGTAGGCGATGTTGAGCTGTTGAGCCAGGGCGCGGGCGATCGCCTCTTCCCCCGCCCATCCGACCTCCACGATGAGCGAGCCGAGCCGAGGCCGGCGGCCCTCGACGCTCTCCTGCAGCTTGAGCGCAGTGTCGAGCTGCTCTTGGGTGATGACCTCGGCCGCTACCAGCACCTCTCCCAGACGGGCTCGCTTGCGACTCACCGGGAGCAAGCCATTACGTTCATTTCCGCTACATCGGCGCGCAGATGTCCATAGTTGAGGCTTCTGAGGGGTTTCTCAGCCCGCGGATTGCTGGGCATCGTAGCGATGGAATTCGGGTAGGAGCAGCGCCATGAGTCCCACCCCTGCAAAAGCATGCGAGCCCGCCCGAGACCAAGGACACACGAGCGCCGGCGAGCGCCGCCACGACCACCCCGGCCCCCGCAATCGCCGACGGGTCCCCCTGCCGGCGGTGGCAAATATCCACGGTCCGCGTTTACCCACGGTTTTCTGTGGGCTAATCAGCGATCCGCTGGAGGATCGCGCTTCAGAAAGGTCCACGGTCCGCCTTTGCCACCACTCCGAGAGCCCCTCAAGCCGCACTTCCGCCGCCCCCACATCGCGGCTACCCACCCGCCGCCTGTTCTTATCGGAGCAGGCGGCTGAGGAGGCCCTCGCTCTCCTCCGAGAGCACCTCGACGGCATCGCCCGCGCGGATCATGCCGCCCTCGATCACGCGCGCGCAGATGCCGCCGCGGGTCCGGCCCAGGGCCTTGGTCATGCCACGCTCGGAGACCGACTGGACGTAGCGGCACGGGGGCCGGGGCCGGTCGAAGGCGAGGAGCGCCTCGCCCACGCGAAACCTTTTGCGGCCCAGCGCGTGAAGGTCCACGCCGCGGGTGACGATGTTGCGGCGGTGCTGACCCTCTGAGACCGAGACGTCGGTCTTGGCGCTTATCTCCTCGAGAGCCTCGGCCGCGATCAGCGTGACCGGCATTCGTCGACGCCCGTCCAGTAGCCGGTGCGCTTCAGGTAGCGGTCGCCCGCCAGGCCGCGGCCCGCGATGGCCTCCACCTCGGCGACCCGGGTCATGGGCTCGCCGCCGCGCCCGGTGATGAAGATCGCTTCGACCTGCATGGCCTCGATGCTATGCGCGCGCCGGGCTTTTAGTTCAGGCGCAGCCCCGCCGCGGGCGGGGCTGTCGTTGATAGAGTCTTCCTAACGTGGGCCGAAGACACCTGGATCCACTATCGTGGCCGGCCAGGAAGTCTCCACCCCGAAGTCTCCGGGCCGAAGCCTTCGGGGTAGCAAGACAGCACTGCCTAGCACCTTCACCGCGGGCCACCCGGCCGGGTGGTCGCCCGGCCCGTCCCTAGAGCTCCCGGGTCACATGTAGGGATTCCTCGGCGATCTCCTTATAGTGCGAACGGTACTGGTCAGTTACGTCGCCCGGCGCGCCTGCTTTTCCGCCCATGTCCGCCAACTTTCGGGCAGGGAGGGAGCCGCGAGAAGGTCGCTCGCTCTTGAGTGGTCGCCGTAATAGACGTTTGCGATCGAGCTAACGGTGATGTCGTGGTCGGGACGAGAGAGCTTCTCGATGACATCGCCGGCTCCAACTTTGCCCTCTTCGATGATGGCCAGGTACGCCCCCCAGCGCGCAGCTTGCGAGAAGCGATGAGGGAAGTTCTCCTCGCCCATCCGCATGCCAAGCTTGAAGCACGGCAATCGAGGCTGGGTGATCTCAAGAACAGCCGTTCCCACCTTCCAGCGCTCGCCCCAGCGCCCGGTTTACATCGAGGCTGGAGACGGTGAGGTTCTCGCTGAACGTCCCCGGGCCGAGCGAGGCTCCCAGACGCGTCTCCCACCACATGTAGTCCTCGACGGCATACGCGTAGATCGCCTTGTCGTGTCCGCGGTGCACGCTGCGGTCGGCCTGATCGTCGCCGGCGATGTTGACCCCCCGCACCCCCACGCGCCCTTCCACCGGGCGCTTCCAGATCGAGGAAGTGAGCCGCTTCCCTTTGAGTTCGAACTCCCGCGGCGTTCCGACGTTCACGGAGACGATCCGTCCGGTGTTTAGGACTTCGGCGGACCCAATTCCTTCCTTCCTTGGGTGGTTGCTCTCTCCTAACAATCCGCGGAGCCGCCCTGTTCCCGCGGCCGCGTATACCCCCAGGTGACTGAGCAGAAAGTCGAATTGGGATGAACTTCCACCGCAAAGCTCCTGGTCAGGCGCTTGACCGATGGGTCAATTTGAGCGCGGACCCTACTTTCCAGTCACTCCACCTAGGCGTTGGAGATCCGCGCCGGTCCTCACCGGGTGGTGACCGCACCCGATGATTGGGTGAGCTAGCTTCTAACGATCCCCCCGGTGGGGGCCGACCGCTGGAACGCCTCGTCGAGGCGCGCCATGCCGGCCTTGTCGGGGACGGCGATGCGTACGTGGTCGAGTAGGCCGAAGCTGGTGCAGTCCCGCACCACGACGCCGAGCGGCGCCAGCCGGTCGCGCAGCCCGGGCGAGCGGCCCAGCACCCAAGGGGCGTCAGACGGCTCTGTCGGGATGCCGTGGCGGCCGAGCAGCGCGACGAGTTCGGCCCGGCCGGCGGCGATCGTCTCGGTCCAGGCGGGGAGGTCGACTCGTTCGAGAAGCTCGGGTATCAGCGCGACGGCGAGGCTGTTGAGGGGCCAGTGCGGTTGGCGGCGGGCGAAGCGCTGGGCGTCGTCAGCGAGGACGTAGCCGATGCGCAGGCCGGGGCAGGCGAACACCTTGGTGAGCGAGCCCACCACGACCCCTGCGCGCCACGCCGACCACGCTCCGGTCGCGAGTGGGTAGAAGGCTTCGTCCCACACGTCGGCGTGTTCGGTGGGGCCGGCCAGGCGTCCGGAGGGGTTGTGAGGGTCGCTGCGCCACAACGGGCCGCCGGAGCCCCGGGGGTGGAGGGCGAACTCCGGCTCGGCGCTGACGTGGCCGCCCACTTCGGCGGCGACGACGGTTATGGCCTCGCTGCCGCCATTCGTCAGCAACAGCCGGTCGGGCGACGCCCCGATCGCCTCGGCGAGTCGACGCGTAGCGTCACGGTCATCGGGGTAGTGGCGGAGCGTGGCGAGGTGGCGCGCGGCCAGCTCGGTGATGTCGGGGGCCGCGGGGTTGAGGCTGGCCGACAGGTCGAGCACGGAGGCGGGATCGAGTCCGAGGGCGCGCGCCACGGCCGGGCCGTCACCGCCGTGGCGACCGGCGGCGGGTATCACGGCGCCTCCGTGCGCCTGGCTGTCGGTCGCGCCAGCGTGCGTTTGGCGAACGCGTGGACGACCAGTGCCACGGCGAGGAGTGCGCTGGTGTCCCGCGACAGCCGCACGGCGCGGGTGATGTCGGCGCGCTCGGGAGGGCGGCCGTCGCCGAGCGCGGGGCGCAGCTCGATTCGTTCGCCGTAGCGGTTCTCGCCGCCGAGGCGCAGGCCGAGCGCGGCGGCGAAGGCGGCTTCGGCGACGCCCGCGTTGGGTGACGGGTGGCCGGGTGCGTCGCGCCGCACGGCATGGGCCACGGCGGCCGCTCGGGATGGGCGGGCTGCGGCGACGAGGAGCGCGGTGACGCGGGCGGGCACCCAGTTGGCGGCGTCGTCGAGCCGGGCGGCGGCCCAGCCGAACTCGCGGTAGCGGGCCGAGCGGTACCCGACCATGGCGTCCATGGTGTTGACGGCGCGGTAGCCGAGCGTGCCCGGTCCTCCGGCGAGAGCGGCCCACAGCAAGGGTGCGATCACCGCGTCGACGGTGTTCTCGGCGACCGACTCGACGACCGCGCGGCAGATCTCCTTCTCGTCCAGGTCGCTCGGGTCGCGCCCGACCAGCGCCGGCAGAAGTCGTCGTGCAGCGTCGAGGTCGCCGGCGTCCAAGGCGGTGTTGACCGCGAGGGCGGCCTCCCCCAGGGCCCGTCCGGCGACGTAGGTGGCGAGCGCGGTCGAGCGGGCGAGCCGACCGGCGGAGGCGCCGATCGTGACGCCGGCCGCCGCGTAGGCGACGCCCGGCGGCCGTGTCGGCGCGTAGCACCAGCGCTCGAGGTGGCCCATGGCCGTTCCGAAGGCTGCGACCGGATGCGGTACCCGCGTCGGTTCTCCGAGGAGACGGTCGGCGGCCAGCCCGATGCCAGCCGCGAGAGAACGGCTCATCTTGCTACCACCGCGCCGCGGCGACTACGAGTCCAGCGGTCTCGGCCACGACGCCGACGGCACCGAGCACGTCGCCGGTGCAGCCGCCGAGGAGCTCACCGGACAGGCGGGGGAGCGCGACCGTCCTCCACGAAAGATCGATACACCTCGACACGTACATCGTTGGTCGTCATCACACTGCCGAGGTATCCAACCCTGTATCGAGAAGAGTCACGCGGAGCGCCTTGGAAGAAGGCGGCGGCGAGAAGCGCTCTGGGTGAAGCAATCCCGCAAGGATCTCCACTCCATCGATCAAGCGTGGACCTGACCGGGAGAAATAAGACGAGGAATCCGTTACGAACACATTCCCGTTCACGGCCGCTGGAGTACGCCTGAACTCCTCGATCGCGAAGAGCGCGGGAATCTGCCCGACAGCGTCTTCGAGATCGTAGCCACAGGGCATAAAGACGATCACGTCTGGAGTCACGGCTTCGACCTCAGACCATGTCAGGGTTCTTGACCTTGCGCCGGGAGCCCCGAGCAGATCGGTCCCCCCGGCGAGCTCGATCATCTCCGGAATCCAATGGCCGCCGTTGAAAGGTGGCTCCTGCCACTCGAGAGCAACGACGCGCCTTCGGGCGGCATCGCCCGTGAGGCTGCGGACCCTGTCCAGGCGCGATCGCAGGTGAGCGACGAACGATTCAGCCCGGTCACTGACTCCAAGTGCGCTACCGACCGTCAAGATCCCTTCGAGCACCTCATCGAGGCTGTGCGGATCTAACGAGAGAACCTCAGCTGTGCAGCCGATCACGTCGAGGGCTTCTTCGACATGGCCCGAGGGCACGGCACAAACGCGACACAGGTCCTGAGCAAGGATCACATCCGGGTGAAGCTGCTGGATCAAGGACCGATCGAGCGAGTAGATTGAGTCGCTGACCTCAAGCTGGTCGCGAACCAGCTGGTCGATCTCCCCCGGCGAGGTGGTTGGTGTGATTGGAAGCACCTTGGCCGACACGACCGGCTTGGTCGTAACGCCCTCTGGATAGTCACAGTCACAGCTCACACCGCAAAGAGAATCCTGTGCTTCAAGGGCGTAGACGATCTCCGTCGCCGAGGGCAGAAGCGATAGCACCTTCACGAAACGAACCTCCTAGTCACAAACACCATCCGTTAGCCAGGCCTAGACCGTCAGCAAAGAGCACTCCCAACGCTCGGGCACACCGTCTTCGAACGTCAGCTGCATGCGGCTGATGCTGCCCACATCGGGATAGCGGGTCACTCCCGCGCGTCCGAGCAGAAGCCTGATCACTCCACCGTGCGTGACGACTAGGTGCCGACCCGATCCCAGGTCTCGCAACGCTTCAAGCGCACGCTCGGAGAGCTGACTGACGGACTCTCCGTTGGGAGCCTGGAAAGTGTCGTAGTCGCGCAACCTCTCCTGAACATCGGCGGAACAATCCATCCAGGTCGAACCCTCGATATCGCCGAAATCTAGTTCGCGCAGTCGCTCGTCAAGAATCGGGTCCCCGTAAGCAAGCCGTGCGGTCTCCACGGCTCGTATCGAGGGCGAACCAACGAATGAGTCGAAACGCTGGTCCGTGAGTGGCTTGCGTAACGCCCGGGCCTGAGCACGCCCACGTTGGCTCAACGGCGGATCACTCCAGCCACAGAACCTTCCGGCGGCATTCCACTCGGTCTCGCCATGACGAACGAGCCAGAGATCGAGTTTCACTGCCGCCACCAAGCAAGGACGTCCGAGCCTCCGTGGAGGAGGGCAACACCTAGCAAGAGGATCGCAAGCTCGGCTATCTGTTGTGTAGCACCGAGGACATCACCCGCTATGCCACCGATCTTGACCCGTGCGAGGGCCCCCATCCCTAGCGTTGCGGCCGCACAGAGCACAACCGCCGCCAAGCTCCACTGCCCGATCAACGCCGCGCAGATCCCGATACCGATCACAACACCAGCTAGCTCCCGGCCACGTGTCAGAGAGGCCGCATAGCTGGCGCCCAGCCCACCTGGGTGTGCGAGCGGTAGCCGACGCATCAGAACGATCCCACCGACACGACTCAGCGCGTGGGCAGCCGGAATCAAAGCCAACGCGCTCCACGCGTCGAGCGCGGCGATCGCGCCAACGCGCACGAGGAAGCTGGACGTCAGCGCTAGGACGCCGAATGTTCCAAGACGGGGATCGTCGAGGATCTCGATACGTCTCTCTCTCGTCCACCCGCCGGCAAACGCATCTGCTACATCTGCAAGCCCGTCCTCGTGGAACGCACCTGTGAAGAGGGCGCCGAATGCGGCAGCCAGCGTCGCTGCGACGAACGGCGGTAACAGAACCGCGCCAGCTGCGTAGACCACGGCGATCAGGGCGCCAACGATCGCTCCGACGACGGGAAACCAGGGCACGGAGCGCGAAAGCTCAGTCGTGCCAGCGTGTGTCTTAACAGGAACCCTCGTTAGGAGGGCGACGGCGCCGGAGAACCCGCTCAACGTGAAAGTCCCCACTCTTGGAAGGTTGCAACGTCAACGACCGCCCTCGCCGCCATCCGTATCAAGGGAATGGCCGCGAGAGCGCCGCTCCCCTCGCCTAGCCGCAGACCCAGTTCGAGCAACGGCTCCTTACCAAGTTTCTCTAGCAGCAGCTGGTGTCCTGGTTCGGGTGAGCTATGTCCCGCGATGCAATGATCGAGGGCGCCACGTCTGCAGGCCTCGAGCGGGGCCACCGAAGCCGTAACGACGAAACCATCGAGGACGACCGGCAACCCCTTCAGACGTGCCTCTAGTACCGCTCCCGCGATCGCCACCATCTCGCTACCGCCTAGCTGTCGCAGGGACTCGATCGGATCGCAGGAACCCACTCGCTCACGCGCTTGCCGAACAACCTCAACCTTGCGATCCAAGGTCACGTCATCGATCCCCGTCCCGCGGCCGGTCGAATCGTCGGCAGTCAGCCCGAAGAGTGATGCAGCGACGGCTGCGGCAGCGGTTGTGTTGCCGATCCCCATTTCGCCCACGACCAAGAGATCGGTATCGAGATCGCGCACTCCTGCCCTACCCTGTTCGAAGCAAGACGCGAAGCGGTCGTGACCCATCGCCGGCTCCACTGCAATGTTCCCCGTGGGTCGTCCCACGCCGGTATCGATCACGTGCACCGAGGCTCCGACTTCGGCAGCGAGGACGTTGGCGGTAGCAACTCCATGTCGCAAGGCACGCAGCATCGAAGCTGTCACCTCTGCGGGGTACGCGCTCACGTCCTCGGAGACGACGCCATGGTCGCCCGCGAACACGACCAGCGCCGGATTGGAGACTGAAGGCCTGGCCGTGCGTTGCCATGACGCCAGCCACGCGGCGGTTTCATCCAATCGAGCAAGAGCACCTTGGGGACGGAGGACGTCGGTTGCCCGCTGGCTTACCAACGCTCGCGATTCTTCGTCGGCGCCAGGAAGCCTGCGGAGCAAATCAACGATGGAAATCATGCCACTCCCGCGGGACTGAGCACCGGAAGGCCGCTTACGGGACCATGCTCGACCAGTCCCATGAGCCCTTCTGCGTCTGCGTGGTCGGCGATCAGCTCTCCAAGACGGGCGGCCTGCGCTTCCCGCGCCTGGCCAAAAGAGACGTCGCCGGGACTCCAGTCAACGTCATTGGCCGCGGCGGTCCATGCGAGGAAGGCTTTCCGGAACGGGTCGGACTCGAACACCCCATGCCAGGACGTGCCCCAGACGGTTCCCTGGACGCAACCCTCATCACCGTCGTCGCACCCGAACATCGGCTCCCCCGAGAGAACGCGCGGCCGACCATGCCGGATCTCGTAACCCTCGCAGTCCGCACCCAGTCTCCGCGACCTTCCGGAGCGGCGCGCAAGGACCTTGTCTACTTCGAACTCGGTGACCACGGGCAAGACACCCAGTCCATGAACGTCACCGGCGCGCGACTCGACGGGATCGATGATGCGTTGCCCGAGCATCTGGAAGCCTCCGCAAACACCGAGGATGGGACGCCGAGCATCAGCACGCGCCACGATAGCGAGATCAAGCCCACTCGCTCGGAGAAAACGTAGGTCAGCGACCGTCGACTTTGAGCCGGGGAGGACCACGAGATCAGCCGCTGCGATCTCAGAGACCGAGTTCGTGAAACGAACCAACACCCCCGGCTCCAATGCGAGAGGCTCGAAATCGGTGAAGTTGCTCATCGATCGCAAGCGCACCACCGCGATGTGCAACACACTGCCGGAGGGCGGGACCAGGTTCGATCGGAAAGCGCTCAGGTCCAAGGAGTCTTCTGCATCGATGATGAGATCTCTTACCCAGGGCAAGACGCCGTAGAAGTTGCGACCGGTGAGCGTGGCGAACCTCGCCAACCCATCCTGAAGCAAGCGAACATCGCCCCTGAACTTGTTCATGATGAAGCCGCACACGAGTTCCTGATCGGCCGCTGGCAACAGTGCTAGAGATCCGTAGAGACCGGCGAACGAACCTCCGCGGTCGATGTCGGCGACCACGACGACAGGCGTCCGCGTCTCTCGCGCAAACCCCAGATTCACCAGATCGCGGTCGCGCAGGTTGAACTCAGCGAGGCTGCCGGCTCCCTCACAGATAACGACGTCGAAGCGCGATCGGAGCGATTCGAAGGCCTCCCTCACGACGGGCAAGAGACGGGCCCGAAGGCTTCCGTAGGAAGCCCCGTCGGTCGTGATCAGAGGACGGCCCATCACGATCACCTGCGCCTCTGTGTCCGTGGACGGCTTTATCAGGATGGGATTCATCGCTGCCTCTGGCTCGATCCCAGCCGCGAAGGCCTGGGCAGCCTGAGCCCGTCCGATCTCCTCGCCACCAGCCGTCACCGCCGAGTTGAGCGACATGTTCTGAGCCTTGAACGGAGCGACCTTGATCTCCTTGTCCCGCATGTAGCGGCACAGACCAGCCACAACGACGCTCTTTCCAGCATCCGATGAGGTTCCGCAAACGAGAAGCGAGCTCATGGCCGGTCCGGTAGATCCAAAGGAATCGTTCGGCCCGCCACTACGAGGAAAGCGTCCGCTGCCCGCTGCGCCCAGATCGCGTTGACGCGGCCCAACAAGTCGCGGAACCGCCTGCCGAGTTCCGAGCTCGGGTGAACGCCTGAACCGACCTCGTTAGTGACGACGAAGGTAGGAGCCTCACGCTGGGTAGCGATGTCTGCGGCGGCGGCCGCGCGCTGCTCTATGTCTTCGTTGTCATGATCTTTGAAGACGAGGTTGGTGACCCACAAGGTCAGACAATCCACGATGACGGCACAATCAGGCCCTGCTAACTCCAGGGCTCGGGCAAGATCGAGCGGCTCCTCTATCGTGGTCCAGTGGGCAAGGCGCTCGGCCCGGTGACGGGCGATCCGCTCTTCCATCTCCTTGTCGCCCGCCTGTGCAGTAGCGACCAAGGTCACCGGGAGTCCGGTCATCTCGCCCATGCGGGCAGCGAGGGAGGACTTGCCCGCACGCGCTCCTCCGATCAATACCGTCAGCGCCACTAGAGATCGATCCCGCGCTTTGCTCTTACGCCTCGATCGAAGGCATGTTTGATCTTGGTCATCTCTGTGACCGTGTCAGCAACCTCGATCAGTTCGGGCGGGGCGTCTCTCCCGGTCGCGATCACGTTGACGTGCTCAGGGCGATTGCGGATCGCGTCGACGACCTCGTGAACATCGAGCCAGCCGTAGTTGATGGGATAGGTGATCTCGTCAAGCAGGACCATCTCGTACTTGCCCGAGGCAACCTTCTCCTTCGCAGTGCGCCATGCCTCACGGGCGCGCGCTTCGGTTTCTTCCATAACTTTCGAGTTCCAAGTGAAGCCATCACCGATCGTCCACCAATCCACTCCCAGGCGACGCCCGATCTCTTCCTCGCCGACCTTCCACTTGCCAGATTTGATGAACTGAATGACGCAGACGTGCCACCCGCGAGCGAGGGCGCGAATCATCGTGCCGAACGCAGCGGTGCTCTTACCCTTGCCGTGACCGGTATTGACCAACACCAACGAACCCACTCGCACAGGTGCGCGGCGCTCGGGTGGACTCGTCGGAGGCTTAACGCTCAAGGGACACCTCCTGTCGTGACGGGCGGGTGGGAACAACAACCAACCCGGATGAGTTGGAGAGCACCTCGACAGATGCTCCGTAGTAGCGCTGGATCAAGTCGCCGCGCAGAACCTCATCCGCTCGTCCGCATGCGACCGCTCGGCCTTGGTCGAGCAGGACAAAGTTCTGCGAATACTGACCGGCCAACGTGAGGTCATGCATCGTCGACAGCACCGTCAAGCCGGCCTCGACGCGAAGCTCATCGACAAGCTCGAGGACTTGTTGCTGGTGACCAACATCCAAGTCGCTGGTGGGCTCGTCTAGCAGGAGGACCGGAGCGTGCTGCGCGAGGGCCCGGGCAAGCACCACTCGCTGCGCTTCGCCTCCGCTTAGTGAGCTGACATCCCTTCGGGCGAACGGCATTAGTTCGAGGCGTTCCAGAACCTCGGTGACGGCGTCCACATCAGCGCGTGTCTCCGTCGAGAAGTAGCCGATATAGGGATTGCGGCCCATGAGGACGTAATCAGTGACTGTTGCTCCCCTGGGCATGAACGGCCGCTGAGGCACGTAAGCCACGAGCTGCGCCAACGTCTTCCGAGGAGCTGTTCCTACCGCGGTCGATCCGATCATGACGTCGCCGTGGAAGTCGACCAATCCGGCGATCGCCCGTAGCACGGTCGTTTTCCCGGCGCCGTTCGGGCCGATCAGCGCGACCCACGAACCCGCAGGAATCGACAGGTCGAGATCTTGGACCACTCGGTTCCCGTCGTAGGAGACGGCGAGGTTCTCGACCGTGATCGGGATCATGCGAGCCGTCCACTTCGTCGCAAGACGACTAGGAAGAAAGGTGCGCCGAGGAATGCGGTGATCACCCCGATGGGTATCTCTGCAGGTGCGATCAGCGTGCGGCCAACGAGGTCCGCGAGGACGAGGAAGGCGGCGCCGAAGATGATCGAGAGAGGAACCACAAGGCGATAACTCGAGCCGAACAACAGGCGCACCGTGTGGGGAACGATCACGCCGACGAAGCCGATCAACCCACTGACGGCTACAGCGGCGGCGGTACCCAACGAGGCAGCGACGACGATGATCAGCCGTACCCGCTGTGTGTTTACCCCGAGGCTTCCTGCTTCCTCGTCGCCCACGCTCAACATGTCGAGCAAGCGGCGATGTAAGACGATCGCTACCACACTGACGATCAGGTACGGGAGGATGAGTGACACCTCGCGCCAGCTCGCTGTCGTTAGCTGCCCCAAGATCCAGCTATAAACCTGTCGAACCGTGTCGTCCTCGCGCTGCTGCACGTACGTCTGGATCGCGGTGAGGAACGACGCGGTGGCGACGCCCGCAAGGATCAAAGTTGTGGTCGTCCGGCCGCTCCAATTCGCGCGACCCAGGGCGTAGGTGACCGATACCCCCACAAGCGCGCCGACGAATGCGGCCAGCGGAAGCGGGTCGATCGGCCAACCCGCCGCAGCCGGACCGTATGCGATCGCGATCGTGGCACCCAACCCGGCGCCTGCAGCGACACCAAGGAGGTATGGGTCTGCGAGTGGGTTGCGGAACACGCCCTGGTAAGCGGCCCCCGCCAGCGCAAGCATGGCCCCAACCAGACCGGCGAGCACGACCCTCGGAATCCTGAGTTGCCACAGGATGGCGCTCTGTTGATCGCTCAGTCCAGAGGAGAGATGAACGAACGGCAAGCGGTCTGCGCCTTCGCTGAGGACGCCGCTCAGCCTCAGTGGCACAGGACCGATAAGAACACCGACGACCAACGCGCCCGCCAGAACCAGAAGCGCGGCCAGCAGCGACGTCAGTCTCAAACCGGTCGGCCGTACGTCAGCATTCACTGGTGGGCCAGCTCGAGATCGCCTACCGCGTCAACCACGATCTTCAAGAAATCGACAACCCTCGGTCCCCAGCGCGATGAAATGTCGTCGCCGACGTCGAAGATCGCATCGTTCTTGACGGCGGAGAGCTGATCCCATCCAGGCCGTTGCGCCACACGCTCCGGCGTTTGGTTACAGCATTCAGAGTCAGCCAGGAATATGAGGTCGGGATCGGCCTGAACGATGTACTCGGCAGAGAGCTGGGGATAACCAGAACCCGCTTTGTCAGCCTTGTCTGCGATGTTCCGAGGACCGGCCAGCTCGTAGATCTGACCGATGAACGTGTCAGACGTTGCAGTGAAGTAGGTGTTGTCGAGCTCGTGGTAATAGGTCGGCGGTTCTTCGAACTCGGGAACAGTTGCAACGACGTCTTGAATCTGAGACTTGATCTTCGCTACCTCTTCCGCAGCATTGGCCACGTGTCCTGTCGCAACCCCGAGCTGCTCAAACTGTGTGTAAGCGTCGTCCAGCGAGGTAACAGCCGGATGAACGAGTAGCGGGATGCTGATCTCGGCGAGCGACTTGAGACCAGATTGACTCGTGGCAACAACGAGGTCTGGCTCGTACTTTGCGATCGCCTCGACATTGGGCTCGTAACCCGACAGGTCGGTCGTGGGCACACCCGGTGGGTAATCGGACTGATCATCGACAGCGACCACTTGGTCGCCGGCCCCGATCGCGAAGAGCATTTCCGTTGCGGTAGCGGAAATCGAGACGATGCGTTCCGGTCGAGCGGGTATCCGGACGTCGCCGTTCGCGGCTTCGATGGTGACCGGGAACGCCGCATCCTGCGTCGCGCTTGGCGCGGCAGGTTCTGACGGTTGGCCTCCACAAGCACCAAGGGCAAGTGCAAGGCAAACGAGTAGAGCGCTGATGCGCCCCATCGGGCCTCCTCTCTGTCCGGTCCTCGCCGGACACGACGAGACCTGCGACGCGAAGGAAGGGCCGAGAAAAGCCAGTCCCGGCTCGCACCTTTGCCTCGAAGGTCATGCGAGCCGCGCGGCGTACGGGTTTTCTGGCTTATCCGCCTAGTCGGCGGATCTACAGTTGCGGGACAGCGCCGGAATTTGACCGGACTTGCCCACGCACGTCGCGCAGTTAGTGGCAACACTCTAGTCGACTTCGTGGGCGAGTTCTAGATGAATCGAACCCATTTTACGTTTCTTTCCGCCGAGGTCGCAGCTCGAAGGGACCGATCGCAGGCTGGGCTCAAATGCCTGCATCCTCAGTCTTCGCTCCACTAATACTCCTTGGCGACCAGGCAATCGAGGGAACAATCACGACACCCTCAAGAGCGGTGCTGAGCAGCGAAAACGTCGATTGTCGCTGGTAAGCGGATTCCTCCGGGTCGCACTTACAACGCAGGGGTCGGCGGTTCGAACCCGTCACCTCCCACGATTAAACGTATGCCTGACCATGTCTCTTGCGTTAAATCAGGTGCGTTCTTGCTTGGTGGCCGTCTCCGTGGTCCGCGCCAGGCCCGCGAATTTGCCGTCAGGACCGAAAACGGTTTCACCCTCCCACTATCGTTCCGGTCCCTGAATTCGCGGATTGGGAGGCGGTATCGAGCGGTGCTCAGGCTGCAGAGAAGGTCTGCTAGGCCGCCGCGGGGCCCTCGAACAGAGCCTCGAGCCTCGCCACCTCGGCCACCGGCGCGATCCTGCGGAAGACCGCGCCGGTCTCGCGCCAGGCCCCCAAGATGTCCCCTGCCAGCGGCGAGCCTGTGTGGTCGAGGTGGCGGATGAGCACCCGCTGTAGCGACGTGAGCTGGGCGGCAGAGGGCTCGTAGGCGGCCACGAGCTGGGCATTGAGCCGGCCCCCGATGAGCTCGTCCGGGTCGTAGACGTAGGCCTCGCCGCCGCTCATGCCGGCGCCGAAGTTGATCCCGGTGGGCCCCAGCACGACCACGGCGCCTGCGGTCATGTACTCGCAGGCGTGGTCGCCGGTTCCCTCCACCACCGCTACGGCCCCCGAGTTGCGTACTGCGAAGCGTTCGCCGGCGTGGCCGGCGATGTAGAGCTGCCCTCCGGTCGCACCGTAGAGCGCAGTGTTGCCCGCCAGGCAGGGATGGCCGGCGTCCCCTTGTGGCGGCCGGATGACGATGCGCCCCCCCGCCATCCCCTTGCCGAGGTAGTCGTTGGCCTCACCCTCGAGGATCAGCTCGATCCCCTCGGACAGAAAGCTCCCGAAGGACTGGCCCGCCGAGCCCCGGAAGCGGGCGGTGACGAGTGAGGAGGATGTGGCCGAGGCAAGGGCGCAGCCGAGCCGGGCCCCCACCGAGCGGTCGGAGGTCGAGATGTCGTAGGCGAGCTCCACTCTCTCCCCGCGCTCGAGCCCTCGGAGAGCGTCCGAGGTGAGCCGGTCGCCGAGCGCCGCGCGAGGTCGCTGCTCCGGCACGCCTGTCACGAAACGCCTCGGCCCCTCCCCGGGATGCTCGAGCAGGGGAGACAAATCGAGGGAGCGCGCCCGCGCCCCGGTGATCGCCTTGGGACGTAGCAGATCTGTTCGGCCCACCCCTTCTGCGAACGAGCGCAGGCCGAGCGTTGCCAGCAGATGGCGAGCTTCCTCGGCCACGAACATGAGGTAGCGCGCCACCATCTCGGGAGTGCCACGGAACTTGGCCCGGAGCTTGGGGTCCTGAGTGGCGATGCCTACCGGGCACGTGTTCCGATGACAAGTGCGTACGAGGATGCAGCCCTCGGCCAGCAGGGCCGCGGTCCCGAACGAGACCTCGTCCGCTCCCAGGAGCGCCGCCAGGACCACGTCGCGGCCCGTCTTGATCCCGCCGTCGATTCGGATCCGGGCACGCCCACGCAGATCGTTTGCGACCAGGGCCTGCTGGGTTTCAGCGAGGCCTATCTCCCACGGCAATCCCGCGTTCTTGATCGAGCTCAGCGGCGACGCCCCCGTGCCGCCGTCGGCGCCCGAGATGTGAACGACGTCGGCGAGACCCTTCACCACGCCCGCGGCGATGACCCCGACTCCCTCCGAGGAGACCAGCTTGACCGAGACCGCCGCCTCCGGATTCGCCTGCTTGAGGTCGAAGATGAGCTGGGCGAGATCCTCGATCGAGTAGATGTCGTGGTGCGGTGGCGGCGAGATGAGCGCCACCCCCGGCACCGTGTGGCGTAGGCGAGCGATCTCCACCGAGACCTTGAGGCCGGGGAGCTGACCGCCCTCACCCGGCTTGGAGCCCTGTGCCATCTTGATCTGCAGCTCTCCGGCCGACGACAGGTACGCGGGAGTGACTCCGAAACGGCCGGAAGCGACCTGCTTGATGGCGGAGTTGCGGGCGTCGAGATAACGCTCCGGGGCCTCTCCGCCCTCCCCGGTGTTCGCCTTGCCCCCTATCAGATCCAGGGCCAATGCGAGCGTCTCGTGCGCCTCCGAGCTCAGCGCGCCGTGAGACATCGCCCCGGTGGAGAACCTGGTGGCGATCGTAGAAGCGGGCTCTACCTCTTCCACGGGGACCGAGGCGCCGGCGGGAGCCGGTTCCAGGAGATCGCGCGGCTCTGAAGGCGGCCGCTCGTTGACGAGCTTGGCGAAACGCTCGTAAGAGTCGGGGTCTCCGGCTCGGCTCGCCCGGCGGAGCTCGTGTGCCGACTGCATCTCGGAGTCCTCGGTGAGACCCACGGCCCGGTGCAGGGCGTCGACGACCTCGGGGTTCGTGGCGTGGTAGTCGCCGCCCTTGCGGTACTTGATGAGCCCGAAGTTGGGGAGCTGCGATCCGCGAGAAAAGCCGGCGTCGTGGCGCAGCAGCACGTCGGCGCCGAGCTCTACGAAGTCGAGCCCATTGAGCGGCGAGCGGATCCCTGAAAAGCACAGCGCCATGACATCTTCGGCCAGGCCCACGGCTTCGATGATCTGGGCGCCGCGATAGGAGTCGAGGGTCGAGATGCCCATCTTGGACATGACCTTTAGAACTCCATCCTCGAGCGCCTGCATGAGGTTGCACTGCGCCTCGGGCGCGCTCACTCCGCCGCCGAGCCGCCCGCGCGACGCGAGATCTGCGATCGTTTCGAGCGCGAGCCGGGGGCAGACGAGATCGGCGCCGTTGGTCAGCAAGCAGGCGGCGTGGTGGGAGTCGAAGGCGTCGTCCGCCGAAACGACGACGGAGACGAGCGTTCGCAGCCCCGCCTCGAGCAGCCGATGGTGAACTGCCCCACCCGCCAGTGCGGAGGGCACCGGGGCCCGCTCGTCAGACACATTGTGATGGGAGCAAATCACCCACGGGGCTCCCGCCGCGGCGGCCTCCTCAGCCAGCCTCCGGCAGGCTTGCTCGAGGCCCTCGGGACCGTCGCCGATATCGAAGCTGGCGTCGAGTACTCTCCCCCCGGCCGCGGCCAGCTCGTCGAGGGCGGAGGGGAACAGCGCGAATGAGCGGTAGAGACGCAGAGCGGCCGCCTCCTCGAGCTCGGACAGCAGGGGGGCTCGAGGCCCCAGCCGCGTCGTCAGCGACATCACGTGCCGCTCCCTGAGGTGGTCGATGGGGGGGTTGGTAACCTGAGCGAAGCGCTGCTTGAGAAAGCTCCACACCGGCCGCGCTACCTGAGCCAAGGGGGGCTCGGCGGTGTCGTCCCCCATGGACGAGGTGGGCTCCTGGCCCTGAGTCGCCATCGGCCGCATCACGACCGTCAGCTCCTCCTTCGTGTAGCCGGCGGCCACCTGCCGGGGCCTGAGGTCTGCTCCCGGGGCGGCAAGGGGATCGCCTTGTGAGCAGGGGGCCGCGCGGGCGGAGACGATGCGAGCGTAGTCGCGTCCCGCTGCCAGCTCGGACAGGATGGCGTGGTCTTCTTGGACGCCCTTCTGGGCCGACACGCTGAAGCTCTGGCCCGGCCCCAGACGGAAGCGCCGGACGAGCCCGCGGCCCCCTAGCGGCACCGCTCCTGCTTCCGAAGCGCAGGCGACGAAGCCGTCCTCGCAGGTGGCGATACGCATCGGGCGCAGCCCGTTGCGGTCGAGCGCCGCTCCGACGGTGGTTCCGTCGGCGAAGACGAGCCCGGCCGGGCCGTCCCACGGCTCCATCAGGCAGGAGTGGTAGTCGAAGAAACCCCGAGTTCGCTCGGGAAGCTCCTGCTGCTCCCACGCCGGGGGAACGAGCATCCTACTTGCATGCTGGAGCGGGCGGCCTCCCCTCACCAGCAGCTCCAGCGCCTCGTCCAGGACCTGCGAGTCAGACCCCGCCTCATCGACCACCGGGCGCAGCAGGTCTTCGGGGCAGAGGTGCCCGGCGGCACCCAGCCTGCCCTCACGGCCGCGCATGAGCGCGACGTTTCCTCTGATCGTGTTGATCTCACCGTTGTGACCCAACATCCGGAAGGGCTGGGCCCGTTCCCAGGTGGGGGCGGTGTTCGTTGAGTAGCGAAGATGAAAAACTGCGAACCATGCCTCGAGCTCGGCGTCACAGAGGTCGGGGTAAAAACTTGCCAGTTGGCCGGCGGCGCAGAGGGCCTTGTAGGTGACGGTGCGAAAGGACATCGAGGCGAGGTAGAGATCAGCCTTCTCCGAGCGCACTGCGGTCTCGATGCGCCGGCGAGCCCGGAAGGCTCTGCGCTCGTTCTCCTCCGACTCTCCGACTTCTGCCGTCAGCACGGCCTGTTCGATCACGGGCAGGGTCGTGCGAGCAAGCTCTCCCAGCGCGGCTTCGTCGATCGGGACCTGCCGCCACGACGCCACTTCGATGCCTTCGCTCGCACAGGCGGTCTCCACGAGCGCTCGATGGGAGGCGTAGCGCGAGAAGACCATGGCGAGCCCGCCTTGGGGGACTATTGCTCTCGGTATCGGGAGCAGGATCCCGGCGCCGTCCCCAGAGAGAGCGTCGGCCGCCACCGCCCCACGGTGCTCCATGCGGCACAGCGCCTCCAGCCCCGCGTCGACGAGGGCGCGCGCTGGGCGTCCGGCGGCGTCCGCGACGAAGCCGATGCCGCACGCGTCCTTCTCGTCCCGGCTCCGGTCGTAGAGAGGCCCCATGATTTGTCCCTCCAGTGACAAAAAAGGCGCTCCGCCGGATCAGCGGAGCGCCCTTGCTCGTCCGAGAAACTTACCGACTTCCGGCATGAAGTTCAAGGGGGAGGGTGCGGGGAGGGGGAGTCGATCGCGCGCAGAGCGCGCCTGAGTACGGATTCGGTACCTGAGGGCGCGCTGCGCGCGTTTGAGTACCGGGCCGCGCGATGGCCGTGCCGAAACCTTATGCTCGCTCCGGTTCTTCCAACTCCGAGCTGGGGGCGTCAACGTGGCCGATCAGAGCAGGTCGAGAGTCGTGGTGGCCGAGGACGAGGCCATCATCCGGCTCGACCTCAAGGAGATGCTCGAAGAGGAGGGTTTCGAGGTCGTCGGCGAGGCCGCCGACGGCGACGCCGCAGTGCGCCTCGCCCACGAGCAGCGTCCCCACCTCGTGATCATGGACATCAAGATGCCGGGCCTCGACGGCCTCCAGGCGGCCGAGCGAATCACCGAGCAGGACCTCGCCGCGGTGCTGATCCTGACCGCGTTCTCTCAGCGGGAGCTGGTCCACAGGGCGGCCGAGGCTGGCGCCATGGGCTATGTAGTGAAACCGTTCCAGAAGTCCGACCTCATGCCCGCCATCGAGATAGCACTCGCTCGTTACTCGCAACTGTCGGCGCTCAAGAAGGAGACTGCGTCGGTGTCGGAGCAGCTCGTCGTGCGCAAGCTGGTCGACCGCGCCAAAGGAGTGCTGATGGACCGCGACGGGTTGAGCGAGGCTGACGCTTTCCGCATCCTGCAGAAGCGGGCCATGGACGAGCGCAGGTCTTTGCGGGCGGTGGCCGAGGACATCCTGGGGGTCTAACGCTCGGCCTCCGCCCGTGCCCCGGCGGTGCTACATGGGAACGGTTCCCGTTTAGCCACCGGAATCGGTGGTCAACGTGCCACGGCTCCACTTTGACACCCCTAGCCTCTTGGAACCCTAGGCTCGGTGCTGAGATGACTCCCACCCCCGGCCGATCGAGCTCATGACCACCCTGCCGGGTCGAATCCGCCGGATCTCGGGGCTCTCCGGAAGCCAGGCTGAGCACCTCAGGCGACTCGTGTCTTCGTGGCAGGTGCTGGCGGACCTATCTTTCTCCGACCTCCTGCTCTACGTGAAGGTCTCGGGCGAGGAGGTCTTCCAGATCTGCGCTCAAGTGCGGCCGTTCACCTCCCAGACCCTTTATCCGCAGGACATGGTGGGCACCCGGGTCACACAACCGGAGCAGCCCATCGTCGAGCGCGCCTATAGGGAGGGACTCATCTGGGGGCAGGACGACCCCGTCTTCGTCGACGGCGTTCCCATCCGCGTGGACGCGGTCCCCGTGTGCCACCGCTCGAAGGTCATCGCGGTGCTGACCAAGGAGGGGAGCCCCTACACCTCGAGGCGCCCCGGACTTCTCGAGGGCGTCTACTTGGAAGCGGCCGACAAGGTGTCGAAGATGGTCTCTGAGGGTCTTTTCCCGTGGCGCGACGTGCCCGAAGGAGAGTGGCCGCGGGTAGGCGACGGTCTCTTCCTGCTCGACCGCTCCGGAAGGATCACGTGGGCGTCGCCTAACGCGCTCTCGGCGTTGAGCCGCCTCGACGTCAGGCAAAACGCGGTCGGGTCGTGGCTTGACGACATCGGTCCGGGACCCACTCCGGTCGGCGAGGCGCTCGCCCGCCGCCGCCTTCTCGACGGCGAGCTCGTTCACGGCGGCACCCATGTCTTTCTGAGGGTCATGCCCCTGCTCGAGAAAGCGCAGGTCACCGGCGGCCTGGTGCTGGCTCGGGACGTGACCGAGCTGCGCCAGAAGGACCGGGTCATCTCGGTCAAGGACGCGACGATTCGGGAGATCCACCACCGGGTCAAAAACAATCTCCAGACCATCGCCAGCTTGCTGCGGTTGCAGGCCCGCCGGCTCGACTCCGCCGAGGCCCGGGCTGCGCTAACGGAGAGCGTTTTGCGCGTTAGCTCCATCGCTCTCGTGCACGAAACCCTCTCCGAGGAGCTTTCCGACATCGTCGAGTTCGGCGACGTCGCCCGGCGCATTGCGCGCATGGTCTCCGAGGGCTTGGTACTGCCCGACCGGCAGATCGAGATAAAGGTCACGGGCTCGACCGGCGCGCTGGCGGCGGACATCGCCACACCTTTGTCGGTGGCGGTCACTGAGTTGCTGCAGAACTCCATCGAGCACGCGTTCCCGGACGTCGCCGCCGGAACCGTCGTCGTCGAGCTGGCGCGGGAGAAGGGTGTGGCCGTGGTGGTCGTGAGGGACGACGGGGTGGGGATGCCCGAGGAGGCACCGGTGAGTGCCCGCTTGGGCCTGAACATCGTGCGTACGCTTGTCGCAGAGCTTGGCGGGAGCTTCGAGGTCGAGGTCGACGGGGGCACCAGGATCGAGCTGCGAGTGCCGGCGGGCTGACCGGCCACCCGCCTGTGGATTTGGTCCGGTACTCAAACGCGCTCAACGCGCTCCTGAGTTGCGATTCCGTACTCAGAGGCGCGTCAAGCGCGATTCACTACCCGCCTTACGAATGCCTTAGATTGACAAGCGTCGATATATGCGAGATGCTGCCCGCATCGGATCGGTGTTTATCGATATAGAAGGAGGACAGGTGCGGTGGACGTGATGAGCTGCTGCTCGTCTCTGGGCTCGACGAATCTCACGCCGGAGGAGGCCCGGGCCACGGCGGCCGTGCTCAAGGCGCTCGGCGACCCCCACCGGCTGCGCATGGTCAACCTGCTGGCCACCAGTCCCGAGCCCGTGTGCGTGTGTGACATCACAGATGCCGTCGGCCTCGCCCAGCCCACAGTCAGCTTCCACCTCAAGAAGCTCGTATCCGCGGGCTTGCTCCGGCGCGAGCGGCGAGGTACGTGGGCCTATTACTCGATCAACGAAGAAGCACTCGACCGCGTGGCCGACGCCATGCACCTTAGAAAGGAGGTCTCGTGACAGAGCACAGGGAGCTCGTCCGAGAACGCTATGCGGAGCTCGCTCAGGCGGGCTCGTCCTGCTGTGGGGACGAATGCTGCAATGGCGCCTTCGGGCACACGCTCTACTCGGAGGGCGACAGGGATCAGGTGCCCAAGGCGGCCGCGCTCGCAAGCCTCGGTTGCGGTAACCCCACTGCCGTCGCCGATCTCGGCGCTGGGGAAACCGTCCTTGATCTCGGGTCGGGTGGCGGGATCGATGTGCTGCTGTCGGCCCGCCGGGTGGGGCCCCAGGGCAAGGTCTACGGCCTCGACATGACCGACGAGATGCTGGCAGCGGCGCGCGCCAACGCCGAGGCCGCGGGGGTGGCAAACGTTGAGTTCCTGAAGGGCTTCATCGAGTCGATCCCTCTGCCCTCGGCTGCCGTCGACGTGGTCATCTCCAACTGCGTGATCAACCTCTCGGCCGACAAGGAGGCAGTGCTGGCGGATATCTTCCGTGTGCTGAGACCGGGGGGCCGGATCGGGATCTCGGACGTGGTCGCCTCTGATGAGCTCACTCCTGCAGAACGGTCGGAGCGCGGCAGCCACATTGGGTGCATCGCCGGGGCGCTCTCCTTTGCCGAGTACGCCGGCGGGCTCGGTGCCGCAGGTTTCGAGGCCGTGTCGGTTGAGCCCACCCACGAGGTCGCTCCCGGGATGTTCTCGGCCATCGTGAAGCGAGAAAGCCGGCTTCGCCCTGAGGCCGGTCCTGGGTCCGGTACTCAAACGCGCTCAGCGCGCTCTTGAGTCTCGATTTCGTACTCAGAGTCGCGCTGCGCGCGATTCACTACTTCGCCGGCGCGGCCCGGTTTAGGCCTCGGTCTTCGCGTCCAGGTCCAAGGAGCAGGAGTTGATGCAGAAGCGCTGGCCGCTGGGGGCCGGGCCGTCGTTGAAGACGTGGCCCAAGTGCGAGCCGCAGCTGCCGCAAAGGACCTCGGTGCGCCGCATGAACAGGCTCTTGTCCGACTTTAGCTCCACGTTGGCGTTCTGAGACGGCTCGGTGAAGCTGGGCCAGCCCGTGCCGGAGTCGAACTTGTCTTTCGATGAGAACAGCTCGGCACCGCAGGCTCCGCAGCGGTAGATTCCGTCGTCCTTGGAATGTACGTAGGCCCCAGTGAAGGGGGGCTCGGTCCCTTTGCGCCTCAGCACCCGATAGGCCTCGGGACTGAGCTGCTCCTTCCACTCCTTCTCGGTCTTTGTCACCTTGGTGGTCATGCTCACCTCTCTCGATCGTTTCCTTAAGAGTAAGCAAGCCCCAGCACTAAGTTATTCCGGGTCAGTCCCCCGCGACGAAGTAGGTCCAGTCGCCGTTCTCGAGTATCGCGAGCCGGTAACCGAGGTAGCCGATGCCGTATTCCTCGTAGCTCTTCTTCATGCGCTCGATCCGGCGCCGGGAGTAGGCGTCGGTGGCCGCAAGCTTGTCCCAGTCGGCCTCCCAGCAGAGAGATCTTGGGCCAGACGTATGCGGTGAGGAGAGGCCCGCCCGGGGTCGCTTGTTGCTTCTGGGTTCCGTAGCTGCCCCCCATCAGGCGTACGAGCGTGCGCAGCACGGGGTAGCGCTGCTTTTTGGGGTGGCCCTCTTCGATCTGCTTCCAGTTCTCGGCCGGAGAGGCTCCGGGGAGCGCCCCATAGGAGAACGTGAAGCCCTTGCTGCCCGCGAGGGCGAGACCTTCGAGCTTCTGATAGTCACAGGCGCGAGCCGCGGCGGCGATGCGAGCCCACATCCTCAACACCGGCTGAGAAGGCTGTTTGAGTCTGAGCCACGGCACATCATCGGGTCGGATTGCCTCGTACTCCGCCGAGCAGGCAGGTGGGGGAGAGAGCACTGGGCCGGGCCCAACCGGGGGCAGAGACTCCTGCGACGGCACCAGCGCATTGACCGACACCGCCCCCACGACCACGACCACGGCCGCAGCGGCTGCGAGCACGGCCCGGTGGAGCGTCCGGGACCTCTTGGCTCGCCGAAAGGTTTCGGAGTAGTCGAGGGGCGCCTCGGGCATCGAAGAGCCGGCTCTCTTGACGATTTGGTGCAGGTCTTCCTCGAAGCTCATCGGGTACCTCCCTCCAACAGGGGACGAAGCCTCTTCAGCGCCCGATGGAGATCGGACTTGACGGTGCCGAGCGGGCGGTCGAGCGTGCGTGCGATGTCGGCTTCGGCCATGTCCTCGTAGAAGCGAAGCACGACCACGGCGCGCTGGACCGGACCTAGATGCATGAGTGCCGCTCACAAGCAGCCAGTCCTCGACCCGGCCCGTCTGTCCTTCAACAAGTGAGACTTGACCGGTTCCGCGCGTTCTCTCCAGCACCCGGCGGCGGTGGGCGCTGCGCACGAGGTTGACGAGGATGCGGCGTGTAGGGCCCTGGGTCTTCGTTTCGAATCCGGCCCCAATGTCTATAGGCTCGCACCAGCGCCTCCTGCGCCAAGTCGCCCCCTGTTCTGCGTCGCCGACCAGGAAGGTCGCCAGACGCTTGAGGCGGTCGGCCTCAGCGAGGAAGAAGTCCTGGAACTCGCTCTGGACTGAGCCGGCACCCAGGGTGCGCGTGGAGGTCACGGCCGTGGTCATCATGTCACCCTCACTGAGTCGGCGAGGGCTCATTTGGTTGCACTACTTCGGGCGGGGCCGGTGATAACTTGCCCTCATCTGCTCAATGATCTGGGGGAAGTTGACCATGCGCAAGCTGCTCGTCGTAATCGCATCGCTGGTGCTGCTGGCCGGCTGCGCCGAGGAACCCTCGAATCCACCCTCCTCCTCGGGAGGAGGCGGCGAAAACAAGGATCCGTGCGCCGCCAAGAGCCTGCCCACCGTCGCCAAAGGGACTCTCACGGTCGCGACCGACCGGCCCGCCTATCCCCCCTGGTTCAAGGGCTCGCCCAAGGCCTACTCGGGCTACGAGGGAGAGGTCGCCTCTGAGGTCGCAAAGCGCCTGAAGCTGCCGATCAAGTGGGTGGTGGAGCCGTTCGCCAAGTCCTACTCGCCCGGCCCCAAAGACTGGGACTTCGACATCAACCAGATCACCATTACCGAAGAGCGGGACCGCGCCGTCGACTTCTCCGACGGCTACTATGAGAACAATCAGGGGGTATTGACGCTGCAGGGGACGCCGCTCGCCTCGGCGAAGAGCATCTCGGAGCTCAAGGACTATCAGTTCGGCGCGCAGGTCGGCACGACCAGTCTGGCATTCATAAACTCGACCATCCAGCCATCTGCAGAGGTCAAGGTCTTCGACACCACCAACGACGCCGTATCGGCGCTGAACAACGGCCAGATCGATGCCCTCGTCACCGATGTTGTGACCACCGTGTACCTGAGGGACATCGAAGTCGACAACTCCGTCGTTATCGGCCAGTATCCGAAGACCGAGCAGTTTGGCATGGTGTTCGAGGAGGGCAACCCCCTGATTGAATGTGTCAATGGGGCGCTCGAGGAGATGAAGTCCGACGGGACGCTCGAAGACTTAGAGAGGAAGCTCCTGCAGCAGTACCTCGAGGTCCCTACGCTCGAGTAGTCCGTAAACAATGAGCTTTCCTCCGGGCGCCGAGCCCGCGCCTTCGGGCTCGAATGGCTCGAGAGGCCGCGGCTCTCGCATGTTCGGGGGCCGCGGCATCCTGATCTCGAGCGCGAGCACCATAGTTTTCTTCGCCGTGATCGCGCTGGCGGTGGCGCTGGCCCCGGGCAGCAGCCTCGTCGCCGAGAGGTTCTTCGACCCCTATCACCTGAACCGGTCGCTGTTCGGAACCGTGACCACTCCTTCGGTGGTGGGCGCCTTCGTGCTCAACATCAAGATGTTCTTGATTGCAGAGGTTTTCATCCTCATCCTCGCCCTCGTCGTCGCGATCGTGAGAGGCATACCGGGACCGGTGTTCTTTCCTTTTCGAGCGATCGCGGTCGGCTACACCGACCTCTTCCGGGGCGTTCCGCTCATCCTCGTCCTCTACATGATCGGCTTCGGTCTGCCGGGGCTCGGGCTCAAGTTCTTCTCGAGCCAATCGGAGGTCACCTATGGAGTGGTGGCGCTGGTGCTCGTCTACTCGGCTTACGTGGCCGAGGTCTACCGGGCGGGGATCGACTCGGTCCACGAGAGCCAGACCGCCGCGGCCCGCTCTCTCGGCCTGTCGCGCTGGCAAGCGATGCGTTTCGTAGTTCTGCCCCAAGCAGTGAGGCGAGTGATACCGCCGCTCTTGAACGACTTCATCGGCCTCCAGAAAGACACCGCCTTGATCTCGGTGCTGGGTCCGATAGAGGCCGCCCGGGCCGCCAACATCTACGCGGCCGAGCAGTTCAACTACGGGAGCTTCGTGATAGCGGCGTTTCTCTTCATCATCGTCACAATCCCTCTGGCTCGCTTCACGGACCGGTTGATCGAACGCGATCAGCGGCGCAGACGAGCGGGGGCCGCGCTGTGAGCACAGCAGAGGCGATCCGGCTCGAGGGCGTCCACAAGTCCTTCGGAGAGACGCGCGTTCTACAGGGCGTGTCCCTGACGGTGGCAGCACACGAGGTCGTCTGCCTCATCGGAGCGTCGGGGTCGGGCAAGTCGACATTGCTCAAGTGCGTCAACCTCCTCGAACCGGTGGATGCCGGCCGCATCCTTATCTCAGGACAGGACATCACCTCTGACGGCGTCGACGTCAACACTGTGCGGCGGCGAATCGGGATCGTGTTCCAGGCGTTCAATCTCTTCCCGCACATGACCGTGGTCCGCAACATCACCTTGGGACCGGAGAAGGCCCTCGGTACCACCCGAGCCACGGCCGAAGCCCGCGCCTTCGAGCTGCTGGAGCGCTTCGGGCTTTCGGACAAGGCGCGTGAGTACCCCGACCGTCTGTCCGGAGGACAGCAGCAGCGCGTGGCGATAGTGCGTGCGCTCGCCATGCAGCCCGAGATCATGCTCTTCGACGAGGTGACCAGCGCGCTGGACCCCGAGCTTGTCGCCGAGGTCCTTGACGTCATCCGTGAGCTGGCAAAAGGAGGCATGACGATGCTGATTGCGACGCACGAGATGGGTTTCGCACGAGATATCGCGGATCTGGTGTGCTTCTTGGACGAAGGTGTCATCGCCGAGAGCGGTGCGCCCGAAGCCATCTTCACCGAGCCGAGCCATCCTCGCACCCGTCAGTTCCTGCAGAGGATCGTCGACGCGGGCCGGTTGTGAGCAGAGTGCCTGCGTTTGCCGACCCGTTCATATGGGCGACGGGCATCGAAGACACGTTCATCGCCGAGACGGCACCGGGCAAGCGAAGGCTCGACGAGTACGAGTTGCAGCAGCACTACGAGCTGTGACGCGAGGACCTCGATCTGGCGGCCGACGTCGGCTTCGACATGATCCGCTACGGCATCCCGTGGTACAGAGTCGAGCCTCATCCGGGGAGCTTCGACTGGAGCTTCACCGACCAAGTCATCCCCTACATGCTGGAACGGGGCCTCGAGCCCCTCGTCGACCTCATGCACTATGGGACCCCGTTGTGGCTTGACGGCGGATTCGTATCGCCTGACTACCCGCAGCGCGTTGCGGCGTACGCGGCCGCCTTCTGCACCCGCTATCCCTCGGTGCGTTACTACACGCCTTTCAACGAACCCTTCATTGCGGCCGAGCTGTGCGGCCGAGAGGGGCGTTGGCCCCCAGAACTGTCGGGCGACGAGGGGTTCTGCGCAGTGGCGAACGGGCTTTCTCGAGGAGTCGTCCGTACGGTGGAGGCTCTGCGCGCGCAACGGGCGGACAGCGTGATGGTGCATGTGGAGGCGACGGTCGTGCTCACCGGCGAGCCGGAGCTGAAGGAGCGGGCTCAGCTCGACATGGACCGTCATCTCACGACGCTGGAACTTATCCAGGGCCGGGTAAATCCCACCCACTTCCTCTATCCGTACCTGACCGCCAGCGGCCTCACCGATGACGACCTGAGCTGGTACCAGGCCAGTAACGTGTCGATCGATGTGCTCGGCCTCAACTACTATCCGATGCTGACGCCGCAATGCGGATGGCCTTATCGAGCCGGTGTGGGGTGGCGCGAGTTACCTCGAAAGAATCGTCCACGAGCGCCTTGCACGCTATGAGGTGCCCGTATTTATCACCGAGACCAGCGCCAACGAGCGCGCGGCCCCATGCTCTCTACGGCTCAGACAAAATTTCGTACGACGAATCGCGGCCCGACGGTTTGCGGTCGGCGTGGCTAGCAGAAGTGGTTCAGAGCGTCGAGCGCATGCGTGCGGCGGGCGCGCCCGTGATCGGGCTCACGTGGTGGCCGTTGTACGACCTCGTCAACTGGGACTACCGCGAGGGCAGGGGAGCTGTCGAGGACTACCTCGAGCCGATGGGCCTCTACTCTCTGGTCATGCGCGACGGCGACTTGAAAAGGGAGCCGCTCGCGGTAGCGCGCGAGCTGCGGTCCCTCATCGGAGGTTGAGGGAGGGAAGTCCCAGCGGCTGGGAGAGCCGTAAGCTCGAGGCATCAAACGCGCGCAGCGCGCTCTCGAGTACCGATTCCGTACCCCAGGGCGCTTTGTGCGCGATCGAGTACCCCGGCCCGGGAACCCGCACCCCCGAGCCCGCAGCCCTTATTGCGTATTGAGCAAAGGGACTTTCTTCCAGCATCATCTCTATAGGTTTGTTTGTCATGGGGGTGACCGTTGCTGATTCCAAATCGAGGCACGAGAGTTCGTTCGGCGCTGCGTGTGGCGCGAGCGACCACGTTGGCCGCCCTGCTCGGCGTCTCTTGCTCTCCGGCCGACGGGGCGGGGCGAGTGCTCGCAGCGCCGCCGGCAGACGGCGGGGTCGCCCAGAGGTGGTCTCGAGCGCCGAGCGAGACTCACATCCGAGGCGGGTATGTCGCCCGGGTAATCGACGGCGACACCATTGAGGTGCGGATTGCGGGGGAGTTTCGCACCGTTCGATTGATCGGAATCGACGCCCCCGAGATGGTTGATGAGAGCCGGCCGGCGGAGTGCTACTGGCGTGAGGCCGCCGAGCATACGAGTCTCCGGCTGGAAGGGGGCCGGGTGCGGCTGGAGCTCGACATCGACAAGGAGGACGACGACGGAAGGCTTCTCGCCTACATCTGGCATCGAGGGAACCTGTTCAACAGAGCTCTGGTGAGCCGGGGCTACGCAACCGTCTCGAGTCTCCGACCCAACCTTCGTTACTCCGACCTCTTCGCCACAGCGCAGAGAACCGCAAGAGCAAGTCGTCGAGGGATGTGGGACGCGTGCTTCGCCCCACCCAAGCCCGAACGCAAGCCCACGCCCCAGCCCAAGGAGAAGCGGAAGCACCGCAAACGCTGACCCGTATCCGGGACTGAGGGATGGTGAATAGGGAACCGTTCCCATTGGCTACCCAGCACGGTGGTAAATAGGGAACCGTTCCCATGTGACCACCTCGGCCCCCAGCAACTTTGCGCCCCCAACCACACCACAGGTGGTCACGGCCACAATGTTGGGTCGGCCCGGCTCGGCCGGCCGCTTTCAGCCCGTCAGCGGGTCCAGCAAGAACAGGTTCTGGTTCGGCTCTTGCCGGTCGATGGCGACCAGCGGCGTCATGTCGTCCATGAGCACCAGGCCCTCCGGCTGCACGATCTCTTCGGGCAGCTTCCACACGGCGGTGATGCTCAGCTTTCTTTGGGCCGCGGGGAGCTGGTGCTCGACTCGGGCGATGCAACGAGACTCATCGCTCAACAGGATAGAGACGCTCGTCTGGCCCGACGGCGACGTCGGAGATGTCGTCGATGCGCGCGTCCGCCTCGCCGTCGAGATCCCAGAGGGTAAGTACGACGTGCTTCGAGGAAGCCTCGGCCGGCTCGGGGAAGCGGCGGCGCTCGAGCAGCAGAAGGTCGGAGACGATTCCCGAGGCCTCGTCTCCCTCGGGCCCGAATTCCATCAGCAGGGGTGGCTCCTTTTCCTTGGCGACCACGACGTGACCGTTGGCCAGCAGCACCAAGCCCTCCCCCCGTGCGTTGGGCGACTTCTCCCAGTCGAGCCGCTCGTTGCCCTCGACGGAGAGGTCGATCGTGTGCAGGAGGTCATCGAGCTGGGCACTCAGGATGAACACTTTGCCGGGGCTCTCCTGGAGGATGAACACTCTTCCGGTGGAGTCGCCGTCGGCGGCCTCCCATTGGCTGCCGTGCTCGTCACCCTCGCCGAGCAAGTCGTGGAGCCGGTGCGTGCGAAAGTCTGAGAGCGAGGAGGACGACTCGACGCTCGCCGAGACGACCGTGAAGTCCTGGTCCCCGACCGCCAGCACCTGCATCCCTTGCTCGGGCGAACGCGGTCTCTGACCGAGGCCCGAGATCTCGAGCAAGGGCACGTCGAAGACCTGCCTTATGGCGAGCTGCTTTGTGCGCATGGCGCCTCCCTCCCGTGGTTTGGGAGGACGTGTTTAGCCGACAGTCTTGAGGTCGGCGAGGCAGACCTGGCAGAGGCCGAGGTCGGAGGCGACCACGGGCGCACGCTCGGTGCAGCGCCAGCAGGCGCCGTCGAGGAAGACCCGGTCGGACTTGACGATGAGCTCGACGATCGCCTCGGCTCGGGACTGTGCTCCGGTGTCGCTCTCTATCTCGAGGTCGAACGCCAGCCGGCCGATCGGAGTGGCGAGGGCCTCCTCGGCGAGTATGTCGTGCTCGACCCTGAGGTCGCCGATCTGGACTGCGATGTGGTCGTCTTGAGCCACCGTGCGGTTGTCCTTGTCGGACTTAACGCCCCCGTCCATTTTCAACTACCCCCTTGGTCGACCCACTGATGGTGCCGGCGGCAGCGCCGCCTATAACCAGATTTTGGATGAGAGAGGGACGCTTGTCCAGATGCGGACGGGGGATTGCGTTCATTTCGTATCCTGGGCCAGCATGGTCAGGTAGGTCCGACGGTGAGGGGGGAAAAGCCATAGAGCTGCAAACGCTGTTGGCGGGTCCGGTCCTGCGCAGGGTCCAGGCGGACAAGGTGTGCATCTGGGCGGCGACCTCGCGCCCGGTTGAAGTGGTCGGGCGCGTCTACAGGATGGATCCTGGCTCGGGGTCTGCTACCGAAGAGGTCGCTTCGGCGACCGCAGAATGCCGCCGGCTCGGAGCCAAGCTGTTCGTCCATTTGGTCGAGGCCTCTGCGCCCGAGGGCGAGCTGCCGTTCGATGAGCTACTCGGCTATGACCTCGAGCTCGACGGCGCCGGCGTCCGCGAGCTCGGCCTCCTCGAGGGTCCGGGCCGAATCGCCTACGGCACCCTGTCGCTTCCGACCTTCTTCATACGGAGTTCCCTGCCGACGCTGCGGGTGTTTCACGGCTCTTGCAGGCTGCTGCACGGCTCGGGCGAGGATGCCCTGCAGGGCGCCGACGAGATCCTCAGCCGGCGGGCGCTGGACGTCACCGAGCGGCCCGGCACGCTGTTTCTGACCGGAGACCAGATCTATGCGGACGATGTCGCCGGCCCCCTGGCTGCTCACCTCCGGGGCTTCGCCCGTGAGCTGATCGGAGCAGGGGAGGAGTCCTCGGTCCCGGGCGTCTCCTCACTCGACGACATCCCCCTCTACGGCCGGAAGTCTTTGGCCTGCGAGAAGGCCCAGTTCACGTCGGAGAAGCCCACGAATCACCTCATGAGCTTCGGCGAGTTCGCCGCCATGTATCTGATGGCGTGGAACGGGCTCAACTGGCCGCGGCCCTTTCCGGAGGCATCCGAGACCGTGCCCTCGCTGGCCGGCTCGAGCCTCGCAGTGGCGAAGAGACGCCGCAAGTATCAGGGTGAGGTCAAGGATTTGGAGCGCGCGCGCAGCGCCCTGCCGGCGGTGCGCAGGGTGCTCGCAAACCTCGCCACCTACATGTGCTTCGACGACCACGACACCACCGACGACTGGAACATCACCTCGGTATGGCGCTCAGCGGTGCACGCATCGCCGACCGGCCGCCGCGTCGTGAGCAATGCGCTGGCGTCGTTCTGGGCCTTTCAGGGTTGGGGCAATGATCCCTCGCTGTTCCCGGAGTCCTTCAAGTCGGTCGTGACCGGGTTCCTTTCGGGCGAGGAAGAGGTGTCGGCCGACGCTTTCGAGGGCGAGGTGCTGGCGTTTGATACGTGGAGCTTCCTCGCGCCGACCACACCTCCCGCCCTGGTCCTCGATACACGCACCCAGCGCTCGTTCGACGGACCAGAGGGGGCCGCGCACCTGGTGGGCACCCATGGGCTCGAACGGATCAAGCGGCTGCTCACATCCTTGAACCTCAACGACGGCGAGCCGGTGATCCTCGTGTCGCCGGTTCCGGTGTGCGGGCTCGAGCTGCAGGAGCGCAGGCAGAAGTTCCTCGTCAAGAAGGTCGGCCCCTATCAGATCGACTTCGAGGCATGGCAGTCGAACCTCAAGGGCTTCATCGAGATGATGGATTGCTTGGTTTCAGAGATGGGTCTCTCCCGCTGTGTGTTCCTCTCGGGAGACGTCCACTACGGGTTGAACCTGCGTTTCGAGTTCTCGATCGATGGCCGCGAGATGCGAATCACACAGCTCGTTTCGAGTGGGCTCAAGCATTCGGGGATTGCGAGCCGGACCGCTCTCTACGCGCTGGGGCACCTCGTCAGGGAGCAGCACGAGAGGGTCGGCTGGCGTCACCCGCCCAAGATGACCGGGGGCGAGGTCAAGCGGCGCTCGCTGACCCGTGCGGCCAACACCGACGAATGGTCGGCCGATGCTCCCGTGTTCCTGTCGCCCCGTCGTGCCGAGGCGCTCGGCATCGATCAGGAGCCCGACTTCACCGAGAAGCGCAACTACATCAGGCCTTCCGGTCGCAGCTCCTCGGTCCTGATCGGCGAGAACAACATCGGCCTCGTATCTATTTCGGGGACAGAGATCGAGCACCGGCTTCTGGGCCGAGAGGGCGAGGAGACGGTCGAGCACACCGCCACACTGGAGCTCTAGCGAGCTTCGAGCAGAGGAGCGTCATGACCGAGATCGATCGAGACCGAGTAGAAAGCCTGCTGTCGCGGGAGCGGGCTCGGTTCGAACGCGACCACCCGAGGTCCAAGGAGCTTTTTGAGCGCGCCCGCTCCTCGTTGTTGGCCGGCGTTCCGATGAACTGGATGACGCGCTGGGTCGGCGGCTTCCCGGTCTTCGTCGACGAAGCCCATGGCAGTCGCTTCAGAGATGTCGACGGACACACCTACATCGATTTCTGCTTGGGTGATACCGGGGCCATGGCGGGTCATTCCCCGGCCCCCTCCGTCGCGGGCATCGCCAACCGGATGGGCCGCGGGATCACCCTCATGCTTCCCTCCGAAGACGCGATTTTGGTGGGGGAGGAGATGGCGCGCCGCTTCGGCCTTCCCTACTGGCAGTTCGCGCTGACCGCCACCGACGCCAACCGCTTCGTCTTGAGGCTAGCGCGCGACATCACCCAGAGACCCAAGGTGCTGGTCTTCAACTGGTGCTACCACGGAACCGTGGACGAGTCTTTCGCCACGCTTTCCGGGGGCGAGGTCGTCGCGCGCGGCGGCAACGTCGGGCCGCCGGTCGATGTCTCCCACACGACCAGGGTGTGTGAGTTCAACGACGTGGAGGCGCTCGAGGCCGAGCTCGCCCACGAGGACGTCGCCTGCGTCCTGGCCGAGCCCGCCTTGACGAACATCGGGATCATCCATCCCGACCCCGGCTTTCACGACCACCTGCGGGACCTGACTCGGCGCCACGGGACGCTGCTGGTAATAGACGAAACGCACACGATCTGCTCGGGCCCGGGCGGCTTCACGAAGGCGAACGATCTCGAGCCGGACGTCGTGACGATCGGAAAGCCGCTGGCGGCGGGGCTCCCCGCCGCCGCTTATGGCCTCTCGGAAGAGGTCGCGCAGCGCATCCTGGCGCGCTCCGAGCTTATCGACGCAGATGCAGGGGGGATCGGGGGGACGCTGGCAGGCAACGCGCTGTCGCTGGCGGCGATGAGGGCCACTCTCGAGAACGTGCTGACCGAGGAGGCGTTCGAGCACATGCTCTCTGTGGCCGAGCGCTTCGCCGACGGGGTCACCAAGGTCATCGACTCACACGGACTCGACTGGCACATCACCCGGCTCGGGTGCAGGACCGAGTACCTGTTCACCAAGGAGCGTCCCCGGACGGGCTCCGAGGCCGCGGCCTCACGTGACGAGCCGCTCGACGAGCTCATGCATCTCTACTCGCTCAATCGCGGGATTCTGCTGACGCCGTTCCACATGATGGCTTTGATGTCGCCTCAGACCACGGCAGCAGACGTCGACGTCCACTCCGAAGTGTTCGAGTCGGCCGTCGCCGAGCTGACCGGCTGAACCGCGAGTCGCGCGCGGCAGATCTGGTGCAACAACATTCCGGCGCCGATCACGATCAACACGTCCCCGGCTGAGAACACGTTGGCGAGGAACAAGGGTTGGGGAACGGCGAAGACATCGCCGAGGAACAGAAGCTTGGGGTGAGCCACGACTGCCGAGTTGACGAACTCCGAGGTCTGGGCCAGCTTGCCGGCTGCGGCCATGGCGGAGTAGGTCGCAGGCATCACACCGTGGTTGGCGGCAATGGCCACCAGGTTGACGGCGCCACCCAGGGCGACGACCCACAGCCCCGGCAGCATGTGGTTCGCCAACAGGAAGCCGAAGCAGAGTGCGTAGGAAGAGATGTGCGCGGCGGCGGCGGCGCCGCCGCCGCCCTGCATGCCGAGGATGCCGGTCAGCAGCGCGGTCTGGATGCCGAGCGCGGCGACGAGCAGCCAGGGCGCCTTGAAGCGATGATCGGCAAGTCTGCCGATCTCCCCTCCACTCAGGGGCACGGTTGCGACTAGCGCAAAGAAGCACACGGCAAAGAGCATCTCGACCACTTCTCCCATTTCGAATCTGTTTCGATGAATTTTTTGGTTCTTGTTTGCGGGGTTTTCTGGTTCGTCCCTGCATTTGCCTTCGTCGCTGGCCGGCCGTGGCTTGAGCCTCTTACGCAGATTGCGTAGGGGGCCGCTCCCGGCCCGAGCCGAACTTTGTGCCGCTAACCACCCCACAGGTGGTTGGGGCCGCAAGGTTGGGGGCCTCGGCCCGGCCCGACGCCCGCGCCCTCACGCGGCTTTGTGCTACAAACGGTGCGGAATCCGCCCTTTATGCAGCAAAGAGCTACCTGAGGGGCGGGGGGGCGCGGCTCGGACAGGTGGCGGGTGGTTATTTCGAGACGATACGAAACAAGGTTCCCGAGCCGAGGTCGGTGAGGTAGAGCTCGCCGGCCTCGTCAACTCCGAACGAGCTCACTGCGCGGCCGCTCTCGAGCAGTCGCACGACACCGGCCCCCGGTTGCGCTGCGTCGAGGCCCCATATCGTCCCCGAGCAATAGTCGGAGAAGAGGTAGGCACCCCTCAGTGCCCGCTGGGCGCGGCCCCGGTAGACGTAGCCACCGGTGACCGAGCACCCGAGGTCGTGGGAGTACTGGGCGACGGGGAGCTCGAGCCCGGAGCGGTCGCAGCGCGATACCGGCTCGAAGCAGGCATTGCCCTCCATGACGTTCCACCCGAAGTTGACCCCGCGGCCCTCCCCCGAGTGGTCTATCTCTTCGAGCTCCGACTGTCCCACGTCCCCGATCCACAGCTCATCCGTGGCGGCGTCGAAGCTGAAACGCCACGGATTCCTGAGCCCATAGGCCCAGATCTCCGGGCGCGCCCCGTCCCGACCCACGAAAGGGTTGTCGTCGGGGATCCCGTAGGGGAGGTCTCCGGTTGTGGCGCCGACGTCTATACGCAGAAGCTTGCCCAGCAGGGTGTCGAGGCTCTGGCCGTTGCCCATGGGGTCGCCGCCGCTGCCCCCGTCCCCGGTGGCGATGTAGAGATAACCGTCGGGACCGAAGGCGAGCGCTCCGCCGTTGTGGTTAGAGAACGGCTGCTCGATCGTGATTAGCACTCGCGCAGAGGAGGAATCGGCGCGCCCCCCCGCCCCCGCGTACTCGGCCACGACGGTGTCGCCGTCGAGGTCGGTGTAATTCACGAACAGGCGGCCGTTGTCCTCGTAGGAGGGATGGAAGGCGAGCCCCAACAACCCCTGCTCCGAGCCGACCACCACTTGCTCGGAGAGGTCCAGGAAGGCCTCGGCCTGCACCCGGCCCCCTGAGACGATCCTGACGGCTCCGGTCTGCTCGACCACGAAGAGGCGTCCGGAGCCGTCGCCTGAGTGCGTGGCGAAGAGGGGTTGATCGAAGCCCGCAGCCACCTCTTGCAGCTGGATGCCGATCGAATCAAGGGCGGGGCGCTGGCGAGTCTTACTCGAGGCCGAGCCTTCGTCGGGGGGAGGGGCCCCGCCGGGCTCGGGCACGGATGTCGGCGAGCTCGATGAGCAGGCGTCCAGAGCCAGCGCCAGGAGCAGGGCGGAAAGCAGGGTTTTCACGGATGTCATGACTACCCCGACTCGGCCTATAGATGTCCCCTCACGGTGGGTTGTGCCTACCCCGAATGGGGGTCCTTTTTCCCCCAAATGGGGGATGGCGAGCGCGCCGCGAGCGGGGTACAAAGTCTCTGTTGGGTCGGCCACAGGGATCCCCTCCGAAAGAGGGGGTCCCCACGGCACCGGCCGGCCCGCACACAACTAGCTCACCCCGAGAGGCTGAAGGCCTCAGACGCCGCAGGGCCCCCACCGTCGTCTGAGGCCTTCGCCGCGCCCGGGTTTCCGCCGTTTCCTTGCCGAGTGGTGGGCAAGTGACCATATAGAGCATCTGGCCACCACTCGGCACCGCGAATCCGCCTTTATGTTGGCCTGGTGGACGTTTTCGAGGGGCTGAACCCCGAACAGATAGAAGCGGTGAAGGCCGTCCGAGGCCCCGTGTGCATCCTCGCCGGAGCCGGCTCGGGCAAGACCACCACGATCACCCGCCGGATCGCCCACCAGGTGAGCTCGGGCGCCCTGGAGCCAGCGTCGATACTGGCGGTGACCTTTACCGATAAGGCCGCCGGCGAGATGCGCGTCCGGCTCGCCGCCCTCGGCGTCACCGGAGTGCGGGCCCGCACCTTCCACGCCGCCGCCCTGGCTCAGCTGCGCCACCTCGCTGCCGAGCCGCCCGGAAACATCCTGCCCTCCAAGGGCCTCGCCCTCCGCCAGCTCGCCAACCGCCTGCCTAAGCCGTATCGCTTCCGGCCGGCCATCGACCTCGCCACGGAGATCGAGTGGGCCAAGAACCGCCGCATCCGGGCTCACGACTATCTCGATCGCCTCGGGGATCACGAGCCCCCGATTCCCGCCGAGCTCATGAGCTCCCTGTTCACCAAGTACGAGGAAGGAAAGAATGCTCGCGGCCTGATCGACTTTGAGGACCTCTTGGAGCTGGCGGTGGGCATGTTCGAGAACGACTCCTACGCCAACGAGCGATTTCAGGGCCGCTACCTCGCGTTCACAGTCGACGAGTACCAGGACGTCAACCTCCTGCAACAGACCCTGTTGGGGCTCTGGCTGGGAGAACGCGACGACCTCTGTGTGGTGGGCGACGACTACCAGTCGGTCTACGGCTTCACGGGGGCGAGCGCTCGCTACCTCCTGGAGATGCCGGCCCGCTTTGCGCGCACCAAAGTGGTGCGGCTCGAGAAGAACTACCGCTCCACACCCGAGGTGCTGGCAACCGCCAACCGGCTGGTGCCCCAGCTGGGCGGTGCGGACAAGGTGCTCGAGGCGGTGCGGGACTCGGGGCCGGCGCCGGCGATTGAGCTGCTCGGGAGCACCGAGGACGAGGCTTCCTGGATGGCCCGGCGCGCCGAGCAGCTTCACGGACAAGGCGTTGCCTACGAGGACATGGCAGTCCTCTACCGGGTCAACTACCGTTCGGAGGACTTTGAGGAGGCGTTTGCCGAGCGCAACATCCCCTTCCAGGTCAAAGACGGTTCCTTCCTCGCGCGACCCGCGGCCCGCCGCATGCTGGGTTCGCTGGGAAGGCGGGGCTCGAGCGATGTCTCAGAGCTGGTGTCGCAGCTCGCTCGGCGCGACGGCTTCGTCGAGGAAGTGCCCGACGACGTGGGTGGACAAGAGCTGACCCGCCAGAAGGATCTTGCACGCCTCATCCGCCTTGCCGGTCAGTTTGACGAGGGCGGCGGGACCGTGGCCGACTTCGTGGCCGATCTGAGGGCCCGGTTCGGCTCCGAGGGCGAGGGCAGGGGAGTGAACCTGCTCACCTATCACCGCGCCAAGGGCCTCGAGTTCGAGGCCGTGTTCCTGCCCCGCTTGCTCGAGGGGGAGCTGCCTTTCAAGAGGTCGAAGACGGCCGAGGCGATCGCCGAGGAGCGCCGCCTCTTCTACGTGGGCATCACCCGGGCGAGGACCCATCTCACCCTGAGCTACCCGCCGAACGGGACGCCGAGCCGGTTCCTGGCCGAGCTCGACGCCACCCCGCGGCCTAAGGCGACGGCCGTTCCCGGCTCGGGGGAGGCGACCGACGCGTTCAAGGCGCTGCGGTCGTGGCGTGCGCAACGGGCCCGAGCCGACAACGTGCCCGCCTACGTCGTCTTCCACGACAGCACGCTCGAGGAGATCGCCCGTTCCAACCCCCGTTCGCCCCGCCAGCTCGCCGCGATCTCAGGGATCGGGCCGACGAAGCTCGAGCGCTACGGGGCCGAGGTGATCTCGGTGCTCAGCGAGCTCGAGTAGGGGCCGCCCGC
>DASRPA010000064.1:0-8603 GCA_035646635.1 Actinomycetota bacterium
GCAGCGGCTCGCCAGCTCCTGTTCGTCCACGAGCTGATGAACGCGATCCCTCACCACGAACCTGCCCTGCACCATGACGTCGCGGACGTGGGCCGAAGTAAGTCCGAACAGCAAATGGCTTGCCAGGTTGGACGAGTCAAGGGGCGTCGGGGAGTGGTAGTCGAGCACGACCAGATCGGCGGGCGCACCCGGCTCGAGGGTACCCAAGGCTGGCTCTGAGAACAGGGCGCCGGCGAGCGCGCTCGAACCCTCGAGGCGTGCCAGCGCGAAGCCGCCTGCATCGGGGACTCCGGCGCTGCGTGCCTGCAGGTAACAACTGCGGGTCTCGGCGAAGAGGTCCCCGTCGATTCCGTCGGTGCCGAGACAAGCACGCTCGCCGAAACCGGCGGCGGGTGCATAGCCGACCGCATTGTTCAGATTCGAGCGCGGGTTGTGCGCGGCCCATGCTCCCGAGGCTCGCAGCGTGACCAGATCTGCCTCCTCGAGATGGACGCCGTGGGCGATGAGGTCGCCTTCCTCAACTGCCCCTTCTGCGCGCAGCCGCTGCAGCGTGCGCATCTTGTACTGAGCGACGCTGTCTCTCTCGTCGAGCTCGTCCTCTGATACGTGGATGTGAAGAGGCAGGCCGGCGTCGCGCGCTCCGCCGGTAAGAGACGACATCGTCTCGGGCGAGATCGTGAACGACGCGTGCGCGCCCATCATCGCCCTCAACAACGGGGAGCTGTTCGAGCGGTTGAAGCGCAGGTTCTCCTCGAGCGCAGCCGCCGCTGAGGCAGGACCGTGGCGGTCGGAGACCTCGAAGCACATCGCAGCGCGCGTTCCGGCACTCCCGAGACCGGCGGCGACTGCATCCAATGACCCTTCGATCGCCGAGTACGACGCGTGGTGATCGACGATAGTTGTGGTTCCGCAGCGAGCGGCCTCGACCGCCCCGCACAGGGCGCTGAGCTCGATGTCCTCGAGACTCAGGGCTTGGTCCAAGGGCCACCACACGAGCTGGAGAATCTCGAGAAAATCGCGCGGCACCCTACTCGGCCCCGGCATGCCGCGCGCCAGCGTCGAGTAGAGATGATGGTGAGCGCAGCACAGGCCCGGGATGATCAGGCAGCCGGAGCAGTCCACTCGCGCTGGCCCTGCCGGCTCGCCACCAACGCGGCCGTCTGAGACCACGAGGTCTGTCTCTTCAACTACACCCGAGAGACTGCGGGCGATGGTGCCGCCCGCCAGAACGAAGCTCAGCGGCGCGCGGCCCGGGGGTGGGCGGCTCGGGCCGCGGCGGAGTCCTTCATCGGCAGGCGGGTGCGCCAGGAGCCGTCGAACTCATGGAGCGCGCCCGCAACTGCTCCGGCGGTCGGCACCAGCCCGATCTCTCCGACCCCCTTGGCGCCGTAGGGTCCCTCGGGCTGCGGCTCCTCGATGAAGATGCACTCGACCTCGGGCATTCCCTTCGCCGGGATGATTCCCTGGGACTTCAGGGTCCCGGTCTTGATGTAACCGGCTTCAACGACCAGCTCCTCGGTCAGCGAATGGCCCAAGCCCATGTGGATCGACCCTTCGATCTGGCCCTCGAGCAAGTTGCGGTTCATCACCCTGCCGACGTCGTGCGCGGCGATGACTTTGTCGATGCGGCCGGTGTCATCGAGGATGACGACCTGCGCGCCCCAGCCAAAGCAGATGTGCGAGCGCTTCAGATCCTCGGCGTCCATCGGCTGGGTCAGCTTTAGCTCGATCTCGCCGGTGAACTCTCTTCCCGCGAGGTCGGCCAGGCGGTCTCCGTTCAGCTCCGCCTTGAGCTTGTCGCAGGCCTTCTTTACCGCGAGGCCGCCGAGGAAGGTGCCTCGCGACGCGGTGGTTTGCCCGGTGGCAAACTCGCGCTCGGTGTCGACTCGCGCGCTGAGGTGCTTGAGCTCGAGCCCGTACGAGGAAAGCTCTTCCACCACGACTTGCTGCAGAACCGTGTGGACACCCTGGCCCATCTCGGTCCACGAGTGTCGCAACACTATCGAGCCGTCGTCTTGGACCTCGAGCGAAGCCCTGCCGTACTCGGGCAGCCCGTTGCCCACTCCCACGTTCTTGACTGCACATGCGACGCCTGCGTGTTGTGCGTTTTTGTAAGCGTCCTTGACCGCGAGCAGGCAATCCTTGAGCCCCACCCCCTCGCCGAGCACCTGTCCGGTACCGAAGACCTTCCCCGTCTCGAGCGCGTTGAGAAAACGGATGTCCCAGCCGTCGATCCCCACCTTCTCGGCGAGCCTGTCCATACACCCTTCCATAGCGAAATTCGCTTGGTTCGACCCAAAGCCGCGCATCGCCCCGCACGGGGGATTGTTCGTGTAAACGGCATCGGCCTTTACGGAGACGTTAGGGACTTCATAAGCGCTGCACGAGTGACCGCAGGCACGTTGCAGCACCTTGTCGCCCACGCTCGCGTAGGCGCCGGTGTCGCCGACGATGCGCGCCTGGAGCGCGGTGAGGACACCCTTGTCATCGCACCCCAGCGTGTAGGTCATGTGCAGGGGATGGCGCTTGGCGTGCATCCTGATCGACTCGTCGCGGGACAACGTCAGCTTGACCGGCCGGCCGACGGCGCGCGCCATGACCGCCGCCTGCCCGTTGACTCCGAGGTCTTCCTTGGCCCCGAAGGCGCCTCCGTTGGAGATCAGGGTGACGTGGACATCTTTTTCTTCCACGCCCAGAAGCCTGGCGATCTGCCGGCGGTCGTCCCAGATGCCTTGGCCTCCCGACAGCACCCGCATGACGCCATCCTCGTCCCAGGCGATCGACGACTCGGGCTCCAAGAACGCGTGCTCGATGAACTGAGTCTGAAAGGTCTCGGTTACGATGTGAGCCGAGCTCGCCAGCACCTGTTGCGCATCTCCACGATCGATCCGGTAGGTCTTCAGCAGGTTGCCTCCGGGGTGAAGCGGCGGCGTATCCTCCTTCAGCGCCTGCTCGGGATCGGTGACCGGCTCGAGTACCTCGTAGTCAACGACGATGGCGGCTGCTGCGCGCCGCGCGGCGTTGCGCGATTTCGCCACCACTCCTGCGATCACGTCGCCTTCGCAGCGGGTCGTCTCACCTTGCGCCACCATTACCGGCCAATCGGCGATGATCGCCCCGACGGCGCGCTCGCCGGGGACGTCCTCGGCGAGTACCACGCGCACAGCTCCTTCCACAGCGGCGGCCGCAGAGGAGTCGATGGACTTCACGACCGCTCGAGGATGTTGTGAGAAGCACAACGCGCCATGGAGTAGCCCGTCCATTGTGATGTCGTGGATAAAGGGCTTGTGGCCCAGCGCCAGCTCGAACGCTTCGTATTTGGGTGTGCGCGAGCCGAGGCGCCCGGAGAAGTCGAGTTGTGGCGGCTGCTCGCCCTGCAAGATGCGCCCGGCCATATCGACTGCATCGATGACCTTGACGTAGCCTGTGCAGCGGCACAGGTTGCCGGCCAGCGCGCGGGCTATGTCGTCGCGGCTGGGCTGTGCTTTCTTCTTGAGGAGCTCGCTGGCCTTCACAATGATCCCGGGTGAGCAGAAGCCGCACTGCGACGCCCCAGTGGCGGCGAAGGCATGCGCAAACGCGTCGCGCTCGGTTCCTTCCAGTCCTTCGAGCGTAACGACCGACTTGTGCTCGAAGCGCTCCGCCGGCTGCGAGCAGGCAACCCGCGCTTTGCCGTCGACGATGACTGTGCAGGCGCCGCAGTAACCTTCGGGCTGGCAACCGTCTTTGGCGGCACGCAGGCCCAGCTGTTCACGGAGCACGTCGAGCAGGGTGTCGTCGGGCTCGGCTTCGACCGTTTCCGAGCGGCCGTTGACGTTGAGCGTTATCTCCTTCATGACAGACCCTCCAGAGCGCGCGGCAGCGCGGCGTAGTAGGCGATCGAGGCCACCAGATGATCCACGGGACATTGATCGAGGACCGTGTGAGCCCACTTCTCTTCGCTCGGACCGAAGCCTATTGTGGGAATCCCGAGTTCTCCTGCCGAGGACACTCCGTTGGTCGAGAACGTCCACCTGCTCGTCGCGGGCGTGTGCCCGAGCGCAGCCTGGCCTGCGGCCAATCCCGCAGTCACCAAGGGGTGGTCCTCTTCGAGCGCCCATGTCGGATAGTACTTATCGGTTTCGAGCACCAGGCCAGTATGAGACGGCTCGGCGTAGGTCAGGACCTCGACATGAGCGCCGTCCGGGAGAAGATCTTGTACCTGCTCGAGCGCTAGGGCGCGCGTCTCGCCGGCGGTGAGGCGCCGGTCCAGATAGATCGCGCAGGAATCCGGAATCGCGTTCAACGACGCGGTATCGCATTCGATCTTGGTGGTTGCCACGGTACCCTTGCCGAGAAAGGAGTCGTCGGTTAAGCGTTCGTTGAGCGCGTCGACGGCCAGCACGATCGGGGCCATGTGAGTGACGGCGTTGTCGCCGCGGTCCGGCGCGCTGGCGTGTGAAGAGATTCCCGTGGTGACGACCTTCATCTCCATGCGCCCGCGGTGGCCGCGGTAGACATCGAGGTTCGTGCATTCTCCCAGGATCACCGCGCGCACGCCGGGGATCGTCTCCTCGAGCACGTAACCGAGGGCAAGCCCGTCGCAGTCCTCCTCCATTACGGTGCCGACGACGAACACCGATACGTCTGCCCCGTCGAGACCCCGCTCGGCCAGGAGATGTCCGGCGTATACCTGGGCTGCGAGCGCGCCCTTATTGTCGGATGCGCCGCGCCCGAAGACGATGTCATTCTCGAGCTTGCCCTCGAAAGGATCATGCGGCCACGCCTCCGGGTTGCCCACTCCCACTGTGTCCATGTGCGCGTCGAGGACGACTTTCAGCGCGCCGCCACCGACCCGCCCGATCGCATTGCCCATGGGGTCGATGAAGGCTTGGTCGTAGCCGAGCATGTTCATCTCGGCGACGACCCGCTCGGCAACATCCTTCTCCTCACAGGAAGGCGAAGGCAGCTTGATGATGTCTCTCAGAAACTGCGTGACGCGCTCGCGATAGGTTTCGGCCGCGTCCAGGTACTCGGTCATGCGCTGATGCCGAATGCGTCGATCATCTCTTCGACCTTATCCGCCAGAGGGTAGAGAACCGGGCAGGTGGCGCCGTGATCGAGATACTCGTTCACCTTGGCGCGACACTCGGCCGCCGTTCCTGAGGCGGTCACCAACTGGACGACCTCGTCGGGCACGAGCGCCGCAGCCTTTTCGATCTCGTCTCGAGTCGCGGGCCAGTGCAGGAGCGCGTTGATCTCTTGAATCAGCGACTCGTCCACTCCCGAAGCCTTCATGATGTGCGGCTGTTGTCCCAGGTATTGCGTCAGGAGCAGGCGGCTGCGGTCGAGGGCCGCGCTTCGGTCCTCGTCCAAGGAGCAAACGATTAGCTGCGGCCGGTCGAGGTCCGATAACGACCGTCCGGCGCGCCGGGCTCCATTTTCGAGGGACTCGAGAGCGTCGTCGTTGTAGGAGGGGGACACCATGTAATTCAGGAGGACGCCGTCTGCGATCTCCCCGGTCAGCTCGAGCATCTTGGGCCCGGTGGCACCGATGAAGATGGGGATCGAGCGCGGCGAGGTATCTCCGTGCACGACATCGATGCGGACCTCGTCGAGGTGCACGAACTCACCCTGGTAGGTGACCTCCTCGAGCGTGAACAGAGCGCGGCATGCTTCGACTGTCTCCCGCATGCACAGTAGGGGCTTTCTTCTGTGGATTCCGACCTTTGCTGCCAGGGGGTCCCACCACGCCCCCAAGCCGAGGATGATGCGGCCGGGAGCGAGGTCGTCCAGGGTCACGAAGGTGGCCGCCAGAAGCCCCGGGTTGCGAGTCCAGGTGTTGACCACTCCCGAGCCGACCACGAGCTTCCGTGTGGCGGCGGCGTAGGCCGCCATCGGCACGGTCGCCTCTCTGACAAGACGGGACTCCGCTTGCCACACGGCCTCGAACCCCCTTGCCTCGGCTCGGCGGCAATAGTCGAGCGAGCGGTCCAGGGGGTGCTTGTCCTGGAGGTAGAGGGCGACTCGGGGGGGCCGCGCGGCGTCGCCGGGAGAGGCGGTCATGGTGTGATTATCCCGAGCGCCTCCGCCATGCGTCAATGGCTCGCCGATCACAGCAGCTCAGGCCCGCGCCCCAGAACGGTTCGCAGGCCATCAGGCGGTGGGGAATCTAGGCGAAGTCTCCAAAGTGTGGCGCGCGCCACACCCGGCTCGAGGCGCGGGGATCAGGCTGGGCTCATGCGAACGAGACACGTTTCCGGAGCGCTGGCGATCCTGCTCATAGTTGTGCCCCTCGGCCCTGCCGCCGCACAGCAGCGGCCGGCGTCCGAGCCGTGGCTGATAACGCCCGTCGACCACGCCATCTCGCGCCACTTCGAGGCTCCCTCCTCGGCCTACGGCCCGGGCCATCGCGGCATAGATTTCGGCGTTTTAGAGGGGACTCTCGTGCGGTCGGCCGCTGCCGGGACTGTGAAGTTCGCGGGGCTGGTGGCGGGCCGGTGGGCCGTGACGGTGACGCACACAGGCGGCCTCGAAACCACCTACTCGATGCTGGCGGAGGTGCGGGTTTCCAGGGGACAGGAGGTAGCCCGGGGCCGCTTCGTGGGCGTTTCGGGCAGCGCCCACGGCGGGCAGGGGGGCGGCCTCCACTTCGGAGTAAAGCTGGACGGGGACTATGTCGACCCTGTCCTGTTTCTCGGCCCCCTGGATCTCTCCGCGGCGCTCCACCTCGCCCCCTTGGTCGAAAGCGATGCCGGGCCTTCCGGCGCCGAGCCGACGGGCTGGAGCGCAGGTGCCGGCTCTCATCAACAAGCGTGCCGCCGCTCCACAACTCTCGATCGGCGTCCGCCTCCACCCAACGACAACGTCGCCGTTGCCGTCGCGGGCATCGGAAGCGAGACCGTAACAAGCCTCCCGCTGCTCTACACGAGCGCCTTCGGTCCCGAGGCGCTCGGCTATGACCCCGACAAGGTCTACTACTTCTCTTACGCGGGCAACAGGGGGCCGCGAGGCCATATCCCCTACGACCGCACGGCCACCTACGGCAGCCTGGAGCGAGCGGGGGACGGTCTGCGGCGCTTGCTGGCCCGCATCGGGCGGGCACATCCCGGTTCGGAGGTGGATCTCTTCGCTCACTCTCAGGGAGGGCTGCTGGCCCGGCTCTCGCTCGAGGGGCTGGTCGGCGAGTGGACGCCGGAGCTGCCGCGCATCGAGCACATGGTCACGCTCGCCACCCCCCACCGAGGCGCGCCTGTGGCGAGTCTGCCCTCTGCGCTGGAGAGCTCTTCGCCCTCAGGTCGTTTCGGCGCTCGCTTGGTCCTGGACTCACTGGGCCGCTGGGCTGCGAACGGAGGCCCGATCCCGGACCCGCGGGCACAGGCGGTGCGGCAGCTGGCGCCTGGTTCAGGAGTGATCAGACGGCTCGGAAGCCACGACACGGCCTTCGGGACCAGGTTCCTGTCCCTGGCTGCTGCGGGCGATGTAGCAGTCCCCGCTTCTCGCTCGGACCTCTACGGGGCCACCCATCACGTCGTGAGTCCCGGCGGGCTCAACGCTCACGGGGCGATCGTGCGTTCGGACTCCGCACGTGCCTACGCTTACGCGTTTCTGCGCGATGCGGCCCCCGGCTGCCGCTCTTCGTGGGAGACGCGCGCGCGCTTTCTGGGAGGCGCGATCGACTTCGTCGAGAGCCACCTGGGCGGCCTCTACCGGTGGCTCGATGACGCTGCCGGCGGCGGCGCGGCGCGCGCCGTCTCCTGGGCTGCGAGCGCGGCCTCGGCGGTGGGAGCCCGGCTGTGGCGGGGGGCGCGAGGCACGGCCGGATGGTTGTGGTCGGCCCTCTCCCGGTAGCCCGTGCTACCTCCGACCGGTGGGTGCCGGGGTGGCCGGGGGACCCGATAGTTCGGTGGAGAAGTCGCCGGGCAAAAGAAAGAGCCCTCTCCGTCGGGGGGGATGGGCGGATAACGGAGAGGGCTCTAGACCCGGGGGACGAAGCGAGGCCCCGATCCCGGGAAGCTGTTGCTTGGTTCTGATTAACTTGGCTCTGACTGACATTGTGAAGTTTTTCACATGCTATTTCAAGCCAAATGGGGGCAGAGAAAGGCCTCGCTTTTTGGCTCCCGGATACAAACCGTGAACTGCGAGCGCTTCCCCTCTAGCATGCCCTCATGGCCCCGCATAAACCGCTATTGGAAAACTCCGAGCTGAACCGCCTCCCGGTGGACATTCCGGGGCTCGAGGAGGACTTCGAAAGGGTCGAGGTGCGCCGCAGCCAGCGCCGCAAGAAGACGATCTCGGCCGAGATCGTGGGCCGGGCGTTGGTGGTGTCGATCCCCCACAAGCTATCTCGCGCAGAAGAGCAGGAGTGGGTAGCCCGCATGGCATCCCGGATGTCTGAGCGCAGGCGCCGGGACCGGCTCAATTCGGACGGCGATCTCGCCCACAGAGCTGCGGAGCTTGCAGACTCCTACCTCGACGGCGTCCGCCCCGCCCAGATCGCCTGGGTCCCGACGCAGAAATCGCGCTGGGGGTCGTGCTCGGTGGCCGACGGCGACATCCGGCTGTCGTTGGCTCTAGCCGACTATCCGCCCTGGGTGAGGGATTACGTCATCGTCCACGAGCTG
>DASRPA010000065.1:0-3994 GCA_035646635.1 Actinomycetota bacterium
ATACGCCTCCGAAGCGAAGCTCCGCTGCTCGATCCTCCGGCTTCCCCGGCTTGAGCTCGACATCGACCGGGCCGGCGACATCGCCGACTTGCTGGAAAGACCGGGGGCAGCCGAAACCGCAGCCGGACGTGCCGCGGCCCACTGGACCGCTCGCGCCGGCCGGACCGACTAGGGAACCCGCTCCTCAACCGTCGCTGCCTGTGGCGGCGCGTTCGGCCCGCTCGACCGCCGCCTTCTCGGCGCGCGCCGTGAGGTCATCAAGCCGTGCCGGTACGGGAATCCGCACACCGGATCCCTGCAACGCCAACGCTGCGCCCAGCGCTACCAATGCCAGCACTCCGAGGACCACCGTCTGAGCCGTATTCGAGCGGGCGGGCGGATCGATGTCTGACGCCCCCACTCCTCGCTCGTAACCGGAGCTCAGGCCCCATGAGTAGCCCGCAAACAGCAACAGCCCCGCGGCGCAGAGCACCAAGAGGGCTTGGACTATCCGGATCGAGCGTCGCTGGCGAACATGGGCCACCGGCCCGCGATGCGCGCCTCCACCAAGGGACCTTTTCACGGACCCACGATAGCGGCCCGCACGCTTCTAGAATGCGAGCCGATTGAATAACTCCCGGGTCCTCTGACGCGCGTACCGCGCTTTGACTACCGGACAGGTCCTGAAACACGCGTTACGCGCTTCCAGCTCGACACGGCCGGCAACATTGCGTCCCTGACCACCGGTGAGGTGGTTTGCGGCTCAAAGTTCGATCAGCTCGAGCGTCGGCCGGCAACATTGCGTCCCTGACCACCGGTGAGGTGGTTTGCGGCTCAAAGTTCGATCGGCTCGAGCGTCGGCCGGCAACATTGCGTCCCTGACCACCGGTGAGGTGGGGTCCCATCCACTTGTCACACCCTCCCGTCATCCTTTCTCCCAGAAGGGCATGGGCACAGGAGTTTGAAGATGGCAACGGAGGAACGGGCTCGCCAGGCTCTGTATGCTCGGCTGGAGGAGGTTATCGGAGACGATCATGCCGCCACGCTGATGCAATACCTGCCGCCCGACCCGAGTGACCTGGCGACAAAGAGCGACTTGCGAGAGTTGCGAACCGGGGTCGACCAGCGCATGGACGGACTCCACCAGCGCATGGGTCGCATGGAGCGGCACATGGAGCGCTTCGACGACAGGCTCCCCGACCTCCGCAGCGCCGTGAGAGAGCAGACGCGGGTGCTCGTCGCAACATCGGTCGGAACAATGACCACGCTGTCGATCGTCGTCTTCGCAGCCGCACGGCTTATCTGAGGCTTGGGGCAGGGCCCTCGAACACAAAAAGCGCCGGGCTGGGCCCGGCGCTTTTGCGCTCCGCTTCTTCCGCGTTAGACGATCTCCGCGTTAAGCCTTCTTCTTGCGACTCCCCGAAACAACCGTCTTGAATGACGTGCCGGGTTTGAAGGCGGGAACCTTGGTGGCCCTTACCTTGATGGCCTCGCCGGTCTGGGGGTTACGCGCCTGACGAGCCGCACGCTGCTTGCGTGAGAAGGTGCCGAAGCCCGGAAGCGTCACCTTGTCACCCTTCTTCACCTGCTTCTGGATCGTGTCCACGACTCCATCGACCACGTCGCCTACGACTCGTTTTGGTTCGCCCGTCGTCTTGGCGACCGAAACGATCAGCTCAGTCTTGTTCAATGCGCCTCCTCTTCTCTGCCCTCATGTCTACCCTTCTAGGGGATTACCGGCTCACCATATAGGTTGTCGCCTCCCTGTCGCTGGATTTCCCTTGCCAGCTCTACAAAGTCGGAAGACCGGCTAGTGGATCACGGGCCACCCGCGATGGGAGAGGCGTCGGCCCGTGCGGCCACGGGGATCTCCGTGATGCCGGCGAGGCCCAGAAACGTGGTCGAAACCGCTCCTCTGACGACGACCTCGACCCGATCGGGGGCGGTGGCCACCTCGGCTTTCAGCGGCAGGCCTCGACTTTGTAACCACTCGGCCGCCGACCTCCGAGCGGCGGTCTCGTCGAGCACCGCGACTTCACCGCCGCTTGAGTAGTAGGCGGCTTCATCGAGCTCTGCGGCCGCCGCTAGCGCCGCGGCGTCGGCGCTGTTCTGCAGACTGCGACGAAAGAGAAAGGCGCGGGTGCCGTCCACCGCCAGGCCCGTGATGGCAAACACGACCAGCGACAGGCCGATGACGAGCACGGTCGCCTGCCCTCGCTCGTTCGTCGCCCGCGACGTCACAGGCTTCGATAGGGATCGACGCGCGCCACATGCCGGGAGGTGACCCAGATCGAAGGTCCTGCCACCCGCCCCAGAAAGGGGGCCTGGAGAACCGTTACCGGATAGGAGACCTCGACCTCCACGGCCGCGCCGCGCTCCAACCTCGGAATCGCCGCCCACGATGCGCGCGCCTGTTCCGGGTCGATGCCGCCGTCGAGCAGAGCACGCGCCACGGCGGCGTCGACCGCGGCGGCCGCTAGAGCATCGCTGGAAGCAGTGGCCGCTTCGAAGCCCGCTTCGCGAGCCGCGGCCGAGGTGGCGAGCGCGCCGCGATGGAGATCGGCCAGCACTCCCAGCGCCCAGATCAACGGCACTAGCAGCAGCATTCCCAGGAGCAGCGACTCGATCAGAGCTTGGCCTCGTTGGTCTGAGAGCCTCATACCGGTGCCTCCCTCCGCACGGAAGTTGCCACCGAGCCCACCGGGATCCGTACGGGAACGACCCCGAAACTCTTGAGCCGGCCGGTCACCCGAACGCGCACGATCGAGAGGTCGCCGACCGCTTGGACCGACACGGCCACCTCCATCTGCTCCACAAGACCACCGGCGGAGGATCTGACCACTTCCGACGCCACCGCGCGCGCGTCGTCGGCATTGCGCCCCAGCTCCACAGCCGCCCTCGCACCTTCGTGAGCAGACGCCGCCACGACGTTGCGCGCATAGAGAACGAAGGCCACCTGGATCGCCCCGAGAACCAGCATCAGTAGCAAGAGCAATGCAAAGATGCTCTCGAGCAGCGCCGAACCGTCCTGCGCACGCTGCGCACGGGCGGGCCGTGCTGGAGCTAACAGCCGACGCTTCCGCACACCGTATCGAGCGCGCTCTCGACAATCCCCACCAGCCGGCCGCGCGCGACCGTCCATATCGCCACGACAAGAGCGCTCGTCATCAGCACGATAAGCACCCAGCCGGGCACGTCTCCTCGCTCGTCTTCCAGCAAGGAGCAGATCCACAACCACACGAATCCCACCGCTACTCCCTTCCTCATGCAGCTAGGCCGTCAGCTACGGTGCCAATAGATCGAGAGATACAAGCCCCGGATAAAGCGTGTAGACCACCACCACGGGCATTATCAGAAACACCACGGGAAGCAGCATCAAGACTTCCCGCTTGCCTCCTGCTTCGAGCAGAGCGCGCCGACGCGCATCGCGCGCGTCCTCTGCCTGCGCGCGCAACACATCCGCCAGCGGCGCTCCGCGTTCGATGCCGGTAACCAGAGCGTCGACGAATCGAGCAGTGGCCGGACCCGGAACTCTTTGCCTCAAGCCCTCGATAGCTTCCGTGACCGAGGCCCCGGCCCTCATCTCCGCGATCACTCCCGACAACTCTGCGCCGATGCCTGAGCCAAGCACCAGAGCGACGCGCTGAAACGCTGCCGGCACCGATTCACCCGACATCAGTGCCAGCGTCATCAAGTCGATGGCAGTGGGAAGCTCTTCGTCGAGAACCTCGCGGCGCCGCTCGACGGCGCGGCTCAATAACCAGTCCCAGCCGAGAAAACCGCAGGCGAACATCAACGCACTGAGAAACGGCAGCACGCGCACATCGAGGGCTGCCCCGGCGGCCGAAGCTGCTCCGGCACAAAGCCAACCAATCACAAGTACCGTTCCACCCCAGAAGAGCTGCTCGATGCGAAAACGTTCCGCGTCGGGCTCCCTTCCCGCTGCTTCCATGCGCCGCTCGAGCGCCGTTCGGGAGCCGGGGAGGCGGCTCGACACAACCGCTGTGAACCTCTG
>DASRPA010000066.1:0-2417 GCA_035646635.1 Actinomycetota bacterium
CGGCTTCGGCCGTTCAGACAGCCGCGAGCACCTGCGTCGCCATTTCGAGATCGACGCCGAGCACATCGTGGTGGCGGTTCTCTCGGCGCTGGCGCAGTCGGGGGACGCCAAGCCCGAGGAGGTCTCCGAAGCGATCAAGCGTTATGAGATCGACCCGGACAGGCCTTCGCCCTACTATTCCTGAACAAGACATGACAAGGCACGACGACAGAGACCGCCTGGGGCCACGCGACGAAAGCCTCGTTTTCGACGAGGCTTTCGTCGCGCCCCCATATTCAGTTGTCTGTTCCGGGTTTAGGTCGGCTTAAGTCATCTGCAAGATGACGACGATCAAAATGATCGCGACCAGCACCCAGATCCACCACGGTGCATTCATGGAGCAACACCTACCCCATCTTCCTCACTTCAAACGCTCGCTTTGGTAGCGCAATCCCCCGAGCACAGATTGCCTGCTCAGATGCCGAGCTTCGTTGTTCGCTACCTTCGCCCTTTGCGCCTGGACCCCGTCTCGGCGCCGACCGTCCGGACGGTGTCCTCCAGGCTGAGCGCCCCTCGCTCCGGAAACAGGGTGCGCCGGCGTTGCCAGATGCGGAGGAAGAGGTCGGCGTCGGTTTCCCCCGGGAACAAGTTTTGGAGGCGTTCCGCGCGGATCTGCTCGATGGTCGGGAGATAGACATGGTCGTACCAGTCGCCTGAGATCTCCTCGATGGAGAGCAGCTCGCCGCGCTCGATCATGATGTGGAAGCCGTGCAGCCGGATGAGCTCGAGCAGCTCTACGTAGCGGTGGGGCTGAGAGAACTCGATGAGGGCCTCGGGCCGGGCCCGCTCCAACCCGCTCTCCTGCATGAGCAGGTGCTGCTGCTCTCGAAAGATGATCTCGCCGATGTCCGCGCCTTCGGGCAGCTCGTAGCGCGTCCGCAACTCGGTCACCTCTGCGTCGATGAACTCCTGCTTGCACTGTTTGGCGATCGCAACGCGATGGTGCCCGTCGACCACGAAATAGGAGCTTGCGACCTGGTAGACGACAATTGGGGGGAACCCGCCCTCGGGAAAGGCCCTTTCTATGGCCGTCCAGCGCTCCCTGAGATCGGGCCGCAGCGGCAGGAAGTTCTTGTCGAAGTCCCGGCTCCGCCCCGAGCTCCCAATGATGGCGGAAAGGGGGATGGCCCGAATGCCCACGTAGTTCTGCTCGAAGAAACGGAGCCGGTCCTTGACCTCCTCGAAGGCGAGAAGTGGAGAGTGGGGACGGCCGGCGACGGCGCGTGCAAAGCGACGATAGGCCTCACGGCGGCGAGCTTTGTCGAAGGTTGAGGGCAGCGGGTCCCAGGGCATGACCACATTCTCCTTGACCGTCCAGTATCTAAACGTCCAGCATTTTCCGGCCCACGACGTTCACGACCGTGGTGCCCCCAAGCTCCCGGCGCCGTGTCAGGCGCCCATAGGGGTGGACGTGCCCGTGCAATAGCAGCTTCGGTCGCACACGGGCGGTGAGCCGGTGGAAGCTCGAAAATCCACGGTGGGTGGGATCGTCTCCGTCGCCGACGCCCAGGGGGGCAGAGTGAGTGGCGAGGATGTCGACAGGGCGCCGGTCCCAGAGGCCCTTTCGGCGGATTCGCAGCTCCAGAGCCACGGCCCTGGCGCCCATCTGTCGCTGAGTGTACTGATTCGGTCCCTCTCGGTAACGGATCGAACCGCCGAGCCCGGCCACCCGCAGGCCTCCGGCGTCGACGACCCTGCCGTCGATGTTCACGCATCCGAGAGGTCCGGCCCGCTCCTGGCGGAGCGAGCCGACCAGGAAGGGCCTGCTGAAGTCCTCTGCGCCCAGGGTCTCGGGTTGGGCCCGGAGGTCTGGATCGTGGTTTCCGGGGACGAACAGCAGGGGCACGTTGAGCATAGTCACGAGATACTCGAGATAGTCGAAGGGCAGATCACCGCAGGCAACGACCAGATCGGGCTGGAGCCGCCGTACCCGCTCGTAGTAGAGAGACTCGTCGACCTCGTCGGCGACGGCTAAGACCCTTACCAAGTGGTCTTACCATCCATTTTCATACCCACCTCAGCCAGGCACTTCACAGGGAAATCCTAGTGGTTGGGCTCGGCCCGGCCGGCTCAGCGTCCGTCATGAATGATCAACCGGTCACCTACTGCGCCAGGCCTCCCTTCGCCCCCAGATCCGGTCTCAGCCCCCGAATCACTCGTAGGATTGGTACCCGGCCGGGGAAGGCAAGAGCGTGTTTCGGAGAAAGGGGGTATCAAATCAATGCCACCAGCCCTACATCTTGTGGTCGGAGGTCTGCGGCCGGCCGCCGACAATCTCGGCCCACGGAACCGGTTCCGCGGCAGCGGCTTGTTCGAGCAATCGGTAGAAGAGCATCCCTCGGGAACGGGATCGGCGTCTGTTGAACCGGAAGGTGAAC
>DASRPA010000067.1:0-4791 GCA_035646635.1 Actinomycetota bacterium
GCGAGGCGATCGAAATCGATGTCCTGCGTATACACGGGAAGATCGTGAGTGACCGCGGTGGCGGCGATCCACGCATCCATGATCTTCGGCTTTCTCCCCTGTCTTCGAGCATCGGCCACGATCGTGGCGAAGTTACGGGCAACATCTTTGTCGATCGGCAGGGCATCGAAGCTGCGATCAACCTCCGAAAGCGACCGCATCCGTTGAGCCCTAACCCTTGGTTCGTCCGCCAACAAGACCCCGATGTGCAACTCGGCAAGAGTGACGACGGAGATGGCGGACTCTTCGGGAAGCGCTCCAATCGGACGGCCCTGCTCGCGCGGTATCAGAACGGTCGTGTCGAGAAGGCCTCTCAAAGTTCCTCTATCGTCGCTCCGAGCACAGCATCCACATCACGCTTGAAGTCCTGGTCCAAGGGAGCCTCATGCAAGAGGCGCTCGACATCGGCGCGAGGAACGAACCGGCGGCCCTCGGCTACCGGCACAAGGTCTGCCACTGGGCGGCCCTTGACCGTCACCCGCAGACTCTTGCCCTGGGCAACCTCCCTGAGGATCCGGGTGATGTCGTTGCGGAGTTCCCGCTGCGGGATTTCTCGTACCGGTTCCGACATGCTACAAGCGTAGCATATCGTGGAAGGTCCCGATTTGGGGAGCGAAACCATGGTCCTGAAGACGCAGCCAGGAAGCGGGATGCCCGAGTGGGTAATCGTGGGCCTGGGCCTGAGTTTGGTACGAAACGGACGCTATGGGCGCGTTGCGATCCCATGTGTTTTGGTGGCGGTCGACCGCGCCTCCCGAGGGAACGCGCACTTTCGCCCGGGGCTTCAGCTCGGCCAACTCCTTCAGCGAATCGCGTTTTCCCTGGTGATCGGCAGCGATTGAGTTTTCGGCACCCACACGCTTCTGCGGACCAAACATGCTCGGACTTTGCGCCTCGCATCACCTCTATCCATTCGGCGACTGAGCAGGCTGCGCGCACTCCACCGAACCGGGCCAACTCAAGTGTGATTGCGGTAAAACAGTCGCGACAAAAATGGCTCGCTATCGGGAAGGGGTCTTTTCGTTCGCCACTTCGGCGGCCGTTCTCGGGCACAAACGAAACGGCGCTCAGCTGCGTAGAGGTCGCCGTAGGTGTTCCGTTTCCCCGGCTCGGACGAGCGCGGCCGCCCAGAGCACCCTTCGGATAGGGATAAGATGGTAATCATGGACTGTCCTGTAGATGGTACGCAGCTGATGATGTCGGAGCGTCAAGGGATCGAGATCGAACTGCCCGAAGTGCAGAGGTGTATGGCTCGATCGCGGGGAACTCGACAAACTCATCGAGCGCACAGACGATGAAGTGCAACCACACCGCTCCGAGGGTCGGGGATCTCATGGTCAACCCAAGAAGAAGAAGAAGAATCTGCTAAGCGAGCTCTTCGAACTCGGCGGTTGACGAGCACCTGGGTTTGATTCCGCTGAACCGTAGCGACGGCCTAGGTTGAACTAAAATGAAGCAGACAGGTCACAGGCAGGAGCATGTACAGCGCTCTATGCCTCGTAAGCGACGACACCAAGGGCGACGGCTCGGAGCTACTCCATCGCTGCAGCATGAACGACCCTTCACTACCAGACAACTACCAGGTAGACACGTTGGATTTGGGCGTGGACTAAGTGTGACCCAATGGAACCGGAAAGGCTCCCTGAGCAGGGAGGCCGCGCAAAATCCCTGATAAGTCCATCGCACACTTTCGATCTCTTAGTCCGTAGGTTCAGGGTTCGATTCCCTGGCGGCCCACCCAAAGGACCTGGTCAGCCCAATGAACGGATCATCCGCATACGCTTGTTACCAGGTAACTACCATGCAGCGGAACGTAGTTAGGGCCGGGCCGGGACGGGCTCGCTCTGCCGACAAAAGAATCGCAAAGGTGCAGGTAGCGGACATGCCATCGTCTCTTCGCCCCGGCCTCACGAAAACCTTCGGATCGCGAATTCGTAGGTTCGAATGCTGAGCGTGATGGCTCCGGCCGTCGGCGTACGCGCTACGGGCAGACGGCCGTTTGGGTCAGTCGTCTAGAGTCTGTTCGAACTCGATCAAGTGAACGTCGGGGTCGCTGAGATAGAAGCGGGCGATCTCGGAAGACGGTGGCGCCGGTCCTAATTCACGGTGAAGTCCGTGCGCATCCCATTGGCGTAGTGGGACACCGTCTCGCCGTTCTCCTTCTCGACGATGTTGCAGAACACGATGTAGTGGCCCGACTCCAGATCGACTTTGAGCTCTTGCGAAGAGCTGGCAGCGATGTCCTCGATCTCGTCGACGGGCTCGATACCCTCACCCTCCTCATCGACCGAGCCGTCTTCTACCGTGGGGAGGTCGCCGCTCGCGAGGTCGGTCTTGACGACCACGAACTCGTGGATTTCCGTTCCCTCATTGCTGACCGAGAAGGTCACCTCGCCCGCGTCTGCCGACGTCGGGTCGGGTACCACCCCCCATTCCCTTTCCGTCACCGAGACGCTCGAGGTAGCAGCCCCGCCTCCTCCGCCGTTGTCGCTGCCGCAAGCCGCCAGTCCGACGATCATCAGAGCTGCCACGCCCACGACGTAGCGTGCATGGAGGCAGATCCCGGGCGCTTCGGATAAGCTCTCCATTCCGTGCCTCCCCGAAGAGTCAGATCCCATCGAAGTAGCGCCGCCAATATCGGTTATCACGTCCCGCTCCTTCCCCCAGCACAACGCGAGCTGCGTTGATTCAAGACAGTAGGCGCCCAGCAGGGTCCGCGGCAAGCTCATTGCAATAACGTCACAGGACCGTCATCGACACCGCCTGTGGCAGATGACAGTTCTGTCACTTAGTTGGTGGGCGAGGCTTGGGACCTCTACTATCTGGGCCGAGGAGTTGATATGTCTCGCCTGCTGGTTGTAGATGACGAAGTCCGCATCGTGAGCTTTGTTTCGCGGGCCCTATCGGCCGAGGGATTCACCGTCGACGGCGCGTACGATGGCAAACGCGGCCTCGAGCTCGCCCGGAGCGGCATCTACGATCTCGTGGTACTCGACCTGTTGCTGCCTGGGATGGACGGGGTATCCGTGCTGAAGTCGATCATCGAGACGCGCCCGGACCAGCGTGTGTTGGTCCTCTCGGCGCTCTCGGACGTGGCCACTAGGGTTGATTGCCTGGAGCTGGGAGCGCTCGACTACCTGCCCAAACCCTTCGCCCTGGCCGAGCTGCTGGCTCGAGTGCGAGCTCGCCTGCGCCAGCCGGCTTCTCGTCCGGATGGCCGGTTCCTCGTTGCGGGAGGCTTGAAGCTCGACCTCGTCCGGCGGGTGGCCGAGCTGCACGGGAAGAGCGTACCCCTCGCGCAGCGAGAGTTTCTGCTCCTTCAGCACCTCATGCGCAAGCGGGGAGAGGTTTGCTCCCGCGAGCAGCTTCTCAGCGACCTATGGGGCTACAGCTTCGATCCCCGCAGCAACATCGTCGATGTGTGCGTCGGACGGCTCCGATCCAAGCTCGCTCCCGACGTCGTCGAGACGGTCCGCAAGGTGGGGTACAGGATCGATGGTCCGTAAGCACTGGATCGAGATCGCCTGGGGGACCTTCGCCGTCGGCAATGTGGCGATCATCCTCATCCTCGACCGCTGGGAGACGATCCCCTTCCACTTCATCTGGCTGAGCTTCACCTTGGTGTACGGATTGCGCAGGTGGAGCTTGCGTGCCACCGCCGCGACTCTGGGCACGGTGATGACCGTCACCGCATGTGCGCTTGCAGTCGTTATCTGGCGAGGGCACGAGGAGCTCGATGAGCTCTCTGAGGTCCCGCTGATGGCGGCCATGTTCGTCGCTATGGTCTGGCACGCGCGAAGACGCCTGGCGGCAGTTGAAGAGGCCCGCCGGCGAGCCGAGAACGAACACAAGCTCCTCGAGCGGGAGCGTGAGTTCGTCCGTGACGCGTCCCACGAGCTCAGGACGCCGATCACGGTCGCTAGGGGTCATGCCGAGCTGATCCGCGCAGCGCACGCGGACGACCAGACCGGCAACGACGCTGAGGTGGTTCTCGACGAGCTGAACCGGCTGTCCCGGATCTCCGAACGTCTCCTTCTCCTGGCCGCAGCAGAGCACCCCGATTTCCTGAATCGAGAGGAAGTGGATCTCAAGGCGTTGATCGAAGACGCCTTGCGTCGGTGGAGCCCGGCGGCCGCTCGACGCTGGAAGGAGCATTCCGACGCGGAAGCAGTCATCCGAGCGGACGGGGAGCGGTTGCGGATCGCGCTGGATGCCTTGATCGAGAACGCCGTCAAGTCAACGGAAGAGGGGGACGCGGTTTCGATCTCGAGCCGCACCAACGATGGTCACGTCGAGATCGAGGTCGCCGACACGGGGGCGGGGATACCCGCGGATCAGCTCGGGCGCATATTCGAGCGCTTCGCGCGGGCCGACCTGGGCCGCGGGCGGCGAGCCGGTGGAACCGGGCTCGGTCTCGCCATAGTCAAGGCGATCGTCGACGCGCACGACGGGCGCGTCGAGGTGGAGAGCGCGCCGGGGGTCGGCTCTGTGTTCCGCATGGAGTTGCCGTCCACGAAGCGCTGACGCCGACCCGAGCAAGAGGAGCCGGGGCGACCACTCTCTCCTTCGGAGTGACGACACGCATTAGGCGTGCCTGTAGATGCTCAGCCAATTCGAGCGGTGTGTTCGCGCGAGTCTTCCTTCGGGATCTGACCAGCATCGAGCGGATCTGGATGCGGTCACAGTCCATAAGTCTGTACCAGGTGAATGCGTCGTGGGCGTCCCGCACGCGCCCCTTTCGTTCGGTTCCTG
>DASRPA010000068.1:0-8153 GCA_035646635.1 Actinomycetota bacterium
ACTTTGTGAATTCTTTCACAAGCTCGGCCCCGAGTTGCGCCGGGGCCGAGCTTGTGAAAGAATTCACAAAGTCGGACGCTGCGATACCATACGGGCGCCCAACCCAGCGAGGCCGCGCCTCGAGCTCGCCACACTCGGCGAGACGGAGGACGGCCTCGGGCGGAGCGGGCTCCCGGCCTGCACACGCCGACCATCGTGGCCCGCGTCCCGCAACACGACTTGAAAGGACGATTCGAGGTGAGCGAGCGACCCAAGAGGTCCACTTTCGCCCGTGACGCGGGCAAGGGCTTCTCGCAGGCGTCCGACGGCTTGGCTCTCGCGATCGGCTTCGTGGTACCCGTTATCGTCCTGTGGTTGGCGGGCCGGGCGATCGACGGATGGCTCGGCATTGAGCCCTGGGCGCAGGTCGTCGGCGCGGTCGCCGGCTGGGGCGTGGGATTCCTCTACGTCTTCCACGCGGCCCAGAGGGCCGGTCAATGATCGAGCAGCAGTTGGTAAGCCGCATGGCCCTGCGCGGCCTGTGGATCACGCCCGCAGTAGTGGCGGGGGCGTGGCTGCTGGGAGGCGGCGAGTACGCGCTGTCGGCTGCGGTCGGGCTTGCCATGACGCTGGGCAACCTGTGGCTGGCGGCCAGGATTATCGGCGGAGTGGCTCAGAGCAACCCGGCTCTGCTGCTGGGGGCAGGGTTCGCCGCCTTCGGCATCGGCCTGGCGGTGCTGACGGGAATTGCGTTACTGCTCCAGTCGATGAGCGCAATAACGTTTCCGGTGACGGGCTTCACTCTCATCGGAGCGCACCTGCTGTTGGTCCTGTGGGTGGCCTCCGACGCCTACCCAGACGGCGACGGAAACAAGCGCCCCGGTGGGGTCGAGGCGAGGAGCTGACATGGAGCTAGATCCCTTCGAACTGTTCTTGTGGGAGCCGATCTTCCTTGCGGGAACGCCCTTCGCGATAAACCGAGTGGTGCTGCTGATGTTCGTGGCATCCGCGGCCTGCATCACGTTCTTTCTGGTGGGCTCCCGGCGTGGGGCGCTCGTGCCCAAGGGAATGCAGAACCTGGTCGAGACTGCCTATCTGTTCGTGCGCAACAACATCGCCATCGATGTCATCGGTCCCGAAGGAGTCAAGTACGCAGGCTATCTGACTTCCGTTTTCTACTTCATCTTCTTCGCCAACCTTCTAGAGATCGTCCCCGGCATCAACTTCCCTGTGACGTCTCGCATGGCGATACCGGCGGTCCTGGCGTTGCTCACCTACGTCATGTTCATCGTCGTGGGCATCGTCAAGCAGGGCCCCATCAAATACATCAAGGGAGTGCTCTTCCCGCCCGGTGTGCCGTGGCCGGTCTACATCCTGCTTACGCCCATCGAATTGTTCTCTACCTTCGTCTTCCGGCCGCTGACCCTCGCCATCCGGCTCCTCGCCAACATGATGGCCGGACACGTCCTCTTGACCATCTTCTTTCTGTTCACGGCGGACTTCTTTCGCTTCGACATCACGCTGCCGCTGGGCATCGTGACGGCAATCGTGTCCTCGGTCCTCATCCTGTTCGAGATGATAGTCATCACCATCCAGGCGTACATCTTCACCACACTCACTGCGTTCTACATTTCCGAGTCGCTGCACGGGCACGGCGAGGAAGGCAACGATGAGGAATCTCACAGCGAAGGCCGACAGCACGAAACAGAAGGAGTGGCAGCTTGACGGCAAGACTTGGAGAAACAAGAATTTGGAGAGAAAGAGGAGGAGATAGATGATCGAAGGAATCGTTCTGGCGCAGGGTGGCGGAGGCTTGACCGACGCGGGCCTCGAGTCGCTGGCTCACGGTCTGGTCTACGGGCTTGCCGCAATCGGTCCCGGCGTTGGCGTCGGGCTGGTGTTCTCGAGCGCGATCGAGGCGATGGCCCGTCAGCCGGAGATGGCGGGACAGACTCGCACAACGATGTTCATCGGTTTCGCACTGATCGAGGCACTGGCGCTGATCGGCTTCGTCCTCGCGTTCATCGTCTAGGCGCGAGGTCCGCAAATGACGTTCAACTTCGCCAACATCCCCTTAGCGCAGGAGCACGCACGCGAGGGCATCGACCTGATCCTGCCCGAGACCTCCGAGCTCATTTGGGGAGCTATCTGCTTCGTCATCGTCTTTGTAGTGCTGAACCGCGTGGCGCTGCCACAGATCAAGGCGGCCATCGAGAAGCGTGAGCAATCGATCCAGTCGGACAAGGAGAAAGCCGAGAAGGCTCGGGCAGAAGGCGAGAAGATGCTCGAAGAGCACAAACAACAGCTTGCCGAGACTCGCTCCGAGGCGAACCGAATCATCGAAGATGCTCGCCAGCAGGCAGAGCAGGTGCGCAAGGACATCATCGCCAAGTCAGAGAAGGACGCCGAGGCGATCGTGGAGCGCGCTCAAGAGCAGATTCAAGCCGAGCGCAATCGCACCGTCCAGGAACTCCAGAGCACGATCGCCGAGATCTCCATCGATCTGGCAGAGAAGGTAGTGGGGCGCTCCATCGATGCCGGAGCCCAGCGGGAGATGGTCGACGCTTACATCAAGGAAGTCGCGGCCATGTCCGGGAACGGGGACAGAACGCGCTGATGGCGGCCGACGAGGTCATTCACGGCTATGCAGAGGCCCTCTTCAACGTGGTGCAGGCCGAGGGAGAGATAGAGCGCGTAGAGGACGAGCTCTACCGCTTCTCAAAGGTGCTCGAGGGCAACCATGAGCTCAAGCAGGCACTCTCCGATAAGGCCATCGACAGGGGCCAGCGCACAAAGGTGCTGGAGGACCTGCTGGCAGATAAGGTTTCGCCTCACACCCTCGGCTTGCTGACCTTCATCGTGGGACAGGGCCGAGCCAGGCAGATGCCGCAGATCCTTCAAGAGCTAAGCGAGCTTGCCGCCGAAGCTCGCAACGCGGTGGTTGCCGAGGTGCGGTCGGCAACCCCCCTCGACTCGCGCCAGCGCACCGCGTTGCAGTCGGCGTTGTCGAAAGCGACCGGCAAGAAGGTTGCGGTCAAGGTCATGGTCGATCCCTCGCTGATCGGCGGAATCGTGGCAAAGATAGGGGAAACGATTATCGATGGGTCGGTCAAGCGCCGGCTCGAACAACTAAAGGATCAGGTGAGGGCCTAGTGCTCCGCATCGGAAATACGGTCAGCACCGAGAGCGTCACTGCGCCCTGGTCGCTAGGCGCGAGGAGCGAGCGTCCCTGGAAGGTACGTGAGCGACAGATTGAATCCCAGTTCCGACCTCGGCGGAGCCGTGGAACGACGCGAGCGGGGATGCAGGGGCGCTCGAATGCGAGCGGATTTACGGGGAGGTGCGCCTAATGGCTCAAGCGGAATTCCAGATCAACCCGGACGAGATCTCTTCCGCGCTGCGCAAACACATCTCTGAGTTCACACCGCGCCTGGCGAAAGAAGAGGTGGGGCGTGTCGAGGAGGTCGGTGACGGCATCGCACGTGTGTCCGGCTTGCCGACTGCCATGGCTAACGAGATGCTCGAGTTCCCGGGCGGCGTAACCGGCCTCGCCATGAACCTCGAAGAGGACAGCATCGGCGCCATCATCCTCGGCGAAGCCGACCGCATCGAGGAGGGCGATCCGGTCAAGCAGACCGGCCGTGTCCTCTCTGTCGGCGTGGGCGACGAGTTCCTCGGCCGAGTCGTCGACGCGCTCGGCCGCCCGCTGGACGGGAAGGGGCCGATCAAGGCCACCGACCACCGCCAGCTCGAGGTCCAGGCCCCCGGCGTGACCGCCAGGCAGCCGGTGAAGAACCCGCTCCAAACCGGCATCAAAGCGATCGATGCGATGACCGCGATCGGGAGGGGGCAGCGTCAGCTCATCATCGGCGACCGCCAGACCGGGAAGACCGCAATCGCCATCGACGCGATCATCAACCAGCGGGAGAACTGGGGCACCGACAACGCGGTCAAATGCATATACGTGGCGGTCGGCCAGAAGGCCTCCACCGTCGCAGAGGTGATGGGCTCGCTGGAAGAAGCCGGAGCGCTTCAGTACACGGTCATCGTCAACGCCGCCGCCTCCGACCCCGCGCCCTTCCAGTACCTTGCTCCCTACTCCGGCTGTGCCATGGGGCAGCATTGGATGGAGAACGGCGAGGACGCACTGATCGTCTACGACGATCTCTCCAAACAGGCAATCGCCTACCGGCAGCTGTCCTTGTTGCTGCGCCGCCCGCCGGGCCGCGAGGCCTATCCGGGCGATGTCTTCTACCTCCACTCGCGCCTGTTGGAGCGCGCGGCCAAGCTGTCGGACGAGAACGGCGGCGGGTCGCTGACCGCGTTGCCGATTATCGAGACCAAGGGCGGCGACGTGTCCGCGTACATCCCAACCAACGTCATCTCGATCACCGATGGCCAGATCTTCTTGGAGACAGACCTGTTTTTCTCGGGCGTCCGTCCCGCGATCAACGTCGGCATCTCGGTTTCGCGAGTAGGGGGCAACGCACAGATCAAGGCGATGAAGCAGGTTGCAGGCCGTCTGCGACTCGACTTGGCACAGTTCCGTGAGCTCGAAGCGTTCGCCGAGTTCGGTTCCGAGCTGGACAAGGCATCGCAGGCTCAACTCGATCGCGGTGGGCGTGTCGTGGAGCTACTCAAGCAAAGGCAGTACAACCCGTTCTCCGTTGAGGATCAGGTCATCTCGATCTGGGCCGTTTCCAACGGCTACCTCGATGACCTTCCGATCGACAAAGCACGTGACTTCGAAGCGGGCCTGCTCGACCACATGCACAGCCGGCACTCCGACGTCGGGGACCAGATCAAGGACAAGGGCACCCTGCCCGAGGAGCTCCAGGACAAGCTGAGGAAAGCGGTTGAGGAGTTCAAGTCCTCTTACGCCGACAAGGTAGACACCGTCGAGACCACGGCCGCCGAAGAAGGAGTACCCGAGGCGTCCGGAACGCCGGCGGCCGAAGGCGACACCGAAGGCGACACCGAAGACGAAGAGGCAAACGAAGAGACAGACCAAGAGAAGGATCCAAAGGACTCAAAGGACTCGGAGGAGTAGGCCTCTGTGGCACAGCAGCTCCGTACCATCAAGCGGCGTATCTCGTCGGTTAAGTCGACACAAAAGATCACCCGCGCCATGGAATTGATCGCATCCTCGCGCATCATCCGGGCGCAACAGCGGGTGGATGCCGCGCGGCCCTATTCCGAGGAGATGCGCCGGCTCATGGCATCGGTGGCCGCCAACGCCGGCAGCATCGACCACCCGCTGCTGAAGGAACGCGACGAAGTACGAAGCGTGGGAACGGTTGTCGTAACCGCCGACCGTGGGCTTGCCGGCGCATATAACTCGAACGTCATTCGCGCCGCCGAGCGCGACATGCGCGAGCACGGCAAGGACAACAGGCTGTTCTTGGTCGGCAAGAAAGGCGTCACCTACTTCCGCTTTAGAGGTTACGAGTTCGAAGAATCCTGGATGGGCAACTCGGAGCAGCCACGCGTGGAGGACGCACGCAATGTGGCCCAGGCGGTGGCGGACGAGTTCTCCGAGGGCAAGGTGGATCAGGTAAAGCTCGCCTACACTCGTTACGAGTCCGCCATGAAGCAGCGCCCCACCGTCGTCCAGCTCCTTCCACTTCCCCAGGAGGAGCTCGAGGAGCTGCAGGAGGAGCAAAAGGACGAGCAGCGTCCCCAGTACGTGTTCGAGCCCGATCCCGAACAGATACTCAACTACCTCTTGCCTCGCTACGTCGAGGGCCTGATCCTGCAGGGACTCCTGGAGGCGGCTGCATCCGAGCATGCCGCGCGTCGGCGGGCGATGAAGGCGGCCACCGACAACGCAGATGACCTCATGGACAGCCTGACCCGCACCTACAACCAAGCCCGACAGGCCGAGATCACAACCGAGATAATGGAAGTCGTGGGCGGGGCCGAGGCGCTGCGCAGCGCGGGCCGCTCGCCGGCATCCGGCAAATAAGAGGAGGAACCTACAGGGTGGAGGAGGGATCAGCAACATGGCGATCACAGAAGAACGTGTTAAAGATGAAGAGGAAAGGGGCGAAGGGACCAGCGAGGGTCGCATCCTCACCATCACCGGCCCCGTCATAGAGGTCGAGTTTCCTCCTGAGAGGCTTCCCGAGATCGGCTTCGCGCTCGAGGTGGGGCGCGATGTCGAGGGAAAGAAGGACACCATCACGGCCGAGGTCTCTCAGCACATCGGGGACTCGGCGATCAAAGCCATCTGCATGAAGAATACCGATGGCCTGCAGCGCGGCGCCAAGGTGCTCAATACCGGTCAGGCGATCACCGTCCCGGTGGGCAATCCGGTGCTAGGCCATGTTTACAACGTGCTGGGAGAGCCCGTCGATGGCTCAGAGCTTCCCGATGACGTCGAGCGCTGGCCGATCCACCGGCAGCCTCCCAAGTTCGAGGACCTCGAGCCCAAGACCGAGATGTTCGAAACCGGCATCAAGGTCATCGACCTGCTCGAGCCTTACGTCCAGGGCGGCAAGATCGGCATGTTCGGGGGCGCCGGCGTGGGCAAGACCGTTGTCATCCAAGAGATGATCCACCGCGTCGCCGAGGAGCACGGCGGCGTCTCGGTGTTCGCAGGCGTCGGCGAGCGTACGCGTGAAGGCAACGACCTGTGGCTCGAGATGACCGAGTCCGGCGTGCTCGAGAAAGCCGCCCTCGTCTACGGCCAGATGGACGAGCCTCCCGGCGTCAGGCTTCGGGTAGCGCTCAGCGCGCTGACGATGGCGGAGTACTTCAGGGACCGCGAGCATCAGGATGTGCTCCTGTTCGTGGACAACATCTTTCGCTTCGTGCAGGCGGGCTCTGAGGTGTCGACGCTGCTGGGCCGCATGCCTTCTGCGGTGGGATACCAGCCGACGTTGTCCGAAGAGATGGGCGAGCTGCAGGAGCGCATCACCTCGACCAGGGGCAGCTCCATCACATCGCTGCAAGCAATCTATGTTCCCGCCGACGACATTACCGATCCGGCTCCCCACACGACGTTCGCTCACCTCGACGCGACCACGGTGCTCTCCCGGCAGATCTCGGAGCTCGGGATCTATCCTGCAGTCGACCCGCTGGACTCGACCTCTCGCATCCTTGCCGCCCGCTATGTGGGCGAGGAGCACTACAACGTGGCGCAAGAGGTTCAGCGTGTCCTGCAGCGTTACAGGGACCTGCAGGACATCATCGCGATCCTCGGAATCGATGAGCTTTCGGAAGAGGACAAGGTCACGGTTCAGAGAGCGCGCAAGATCCAGCGCTTTCTGTCGCAGCCGTTCTTTGTGGCCGAGCAGTTCACCGGCATCGAGGGCAAGTACGTCCCGGTCGAAGAAACCATTCAGTCGTTCAAGGCGCTCACCGAGGGCGAATACGACGACCTCCCCGAGCAGGCTTTCTTCATGGTCGGGGGAATCGAAGAGGCCGAGGCCAAAGCCAAGGAGCTCTCTAAGTAATGGATGTCTCGATTGTTTCCCCGGAAGAGAAGGTCTGGGAAGGCGAGGCCGCCCTCGTCGTGGCCCGGTCTCCCGACGCTGAGATTGCTTTCCTACTACTTAAGGCGTAGAATGAGGTAGGTGCCTGCCGTATGGCGTAAGAGGCGGGACGCAAAGGCCTCGTCGGTCCCTCTGAGCTTGGGGCGTTCGAGGGTCACGGGCCCGGCGGTGGTCTTGACCGTCACCGGGGCATAGCCGTTGCGGGAGCCCTCTCTGGTCCGCTCGCCACGGACGTAGCGCTCCCGGCCCAAGAACTCCGTGACCTCTGACTCGATGGCGATCTGTATCACCAGGCGGGTAGTGACCCGGCCGACCTCCTCCAGGACCTCGGCGAGGTCGCGCTCGGAAGAAAAAAGCTCGTCAATCTCGGCGCGGATGCGCTCGGTGGGGGATACTCGTTTCACGGACGTAGTCTCCTTTCGCTAGCTTCCAGGGCTGTTGATTGGAGCCTACGTCCGTCGCCTTCTCAGGCCCGGTTTTTACACCGGAGATGGGTCGCTACCGACCTGCTACAGTCCCTACTACAAGCTTAGTGAGGGGTGGTGTCGGAGCGCTTAGTGAGGGGTGGTGTCGGAGCAGGGTGTCGACCTCGGGGGAGGGCATGGCTCGCAGAAGGACAGAGAGGGCAGAGAGCGTCGCTTGTCGCCATGCCCCGTGAGCCCTCCTCTGGAATTTCTT
>DASRPA010000069.1:0-27971 GCA_035646635.1 Actinomycetota bacterium
TACGTCTCCGCGATGAACTACGGCCTTGAACGCCTGAACGAGCTCCCAGTGTCGTTGCGCCTCATCAGAGAGATTCACGAGCGCCTCCTCACTGGTGTTCGGGGATCGGAACGCACTCCAGGCCAATTTCGACGCTCTCAGAACTGGATCGGCCCCCCCGGCTGCACGCTGGCCGAGGCGACCTTTGTGCCCCCACCGGTCGCCGACATGAAGGATGCGTTGGGAAGGTGGGAAGGCTTTCTCCACGATCAGCGACCGATGCCGACCCTCATCAGAGTGGGGCTTGCTCATGCTCAATTCGAAACCATCCATCCCTTCCTCGATGGAAACGGAAGAGTGGGTCGTCTGTTGATCACCTTCCTATTGGTAGAGAACCGAATCTTGGCTCGACCGCTTCTCTACCTCTCCCATTTCTTCAAGAAGCACCGCCAGAGTTATTACGAGCACCTGCAAGCGGTACGTGACCGAGGGGATTGGGAGGCGTGGCTGAAGTTCTTCTTGCGAGGAGTTGCACAGGTCGCACTGGAAGCGACCGATACTGCTCGCCAGATCGTCGCCATGCGCGAGGAGCACCGTTCGCTGATCACGTTGAACCTTGGACGTGGCGCCGGTAAAGGCCTCACCTTTCTCGAGCAACTCTACTTTCGGCCCAACGTGAACGTAAACACGGTGATGCAAATGACTGAGCTGTCGTTTGCCCGCGCTAATGACCTGGTCGGCCAACTTCAAGGCCTTGGACTCTTACGAGAGACGTCCGGCCGCCGCCGCAACCGGGTCTTCTCCTACGAACCCTATATGGCGCTCTTCCGTGAGGACTGAATCGGGAGTGACTCTGTTTCTTCGCAGGAGAGGCGGCGCCCGTAGCCGTGCCGGTTCGATCACGAAGATCGCGCTTACCGTGGCGACGGGCGCGTGGTGAAACCGGCTTTCAGACCGGCTGATGCGAGCAGCTCGTTCCCGTGTGCCTTGGCGGTCGCGCCTCCGACCCCGAGAGTTCGGACGCCCCGGGCCTGGTCGTCCTTCGAGATGACTGGAGCGTCGAGTCGCTCACCCGCGGTGTCGAGCGGTGGCCGGCGGAGCTACCCGACGGCGACTGGAAGGCTCGGGGCAAGCTCCCCCCGGCGGCCCTCGCGGTCGCCGGCCGGGCGCTGCGCACCGCCGAGCACGCCGATGCTCCGGGCGAGGTGGCGCTTTCCCGAGTGCTGTCGCGCGAGGGTCGATGGATCGTGCTTCACGGCGGCGCTAGTTGCCGACGGCGCGCGCCGCGTGGCGGTCATCGTGGAGCCGGCCCATCCTGCCCGAATCTCTCCCCTGCTCATGGCTGCTTACCAGTTGACCGAGCGAGAGCGGGACGTCACCCGTCTGGTACTGCGAGGCGACTCCACATCGCTGATCGCCGAAGCTCTGTTCGTTTCACCTCACACCGTGCAGCAGCATCCGAAGAGCGTGTTCGAGAAGTCCGGCGTTCGCAGCCGACGGGAGCTTGTCTGCTTAGTGAGGCCGTCCTTGTCGTGATGGAGGTCGCCGAAGATGAACAACCATCCTCTAGGTGACTGAGCAGAAAGTCGAATTGGGATGAACTTCCACTGCAAAGTTCCTGGTCAGGCGCTTGACCGATTGGTCAATTTGAGCGCGGACCCTACTTTCCAGTCACTCACCTAGGCTCGTAAACGGCGGGATCGTCTTCACCGTCGGACCTATGGCGAACCTGGCGGCCGGCTACCACCGTGAGACAGCCGAAATTCCCCGTGTTCGTCTTGGTGCCCAGAGGTTGAAGGACTGGAAGTCAGGTTTGGGCGGATAGGACTCCGCCATTCGAAGCCCCCTGCCTTTGATGCCCTCGGGGCAGGGAGATCGATATTTGGGTCGCTTCTTAACGGGCTTTCGACCATCGGCGCTCGTTCCCTGTTCGGGCTTTCGTTCTCGAACGTTGGAAGCTGGTGTTGGAGACCGTTCGTCGGCAGGGCGTTGAGATACCGGAGATTGCTGTGATCCGCACCCGGCTACAGCCCCGGTGATGACGAGGATTCCCATAACGGCGAGAGCCTTGAAGGTCATGGTCCGGCCATCCAAAGAATTCGCCTCACGTTCGCCGTCCGACAATGCCGTCCACCGCCAAGCCATGCTCGGCCTAGTAAAGCCGCACGACTTCTTGCGTCTCAGGCCCGTAAAACAGATCGATCGTTACCGGGTGGCGATCGGATCGTTTGGGTCCGAAGCCATTCATTGAGCTCCAGCTGAGCGTGGCCGACCAGAGGGCCGTAGGAGCCGGGATAGATGGTGGGCTTTACGGCGCCGCAGCAGGTGATGAACGATCCGATCCACATGCGTCGATCTCTGGCTTGGACCCTCCCGTCTGAAGGCAGGTCAGAGGTTCTCTCGAACCACCGAGTGGCTGCAGCCGTCACAGGGCCGAAGAGGCCGTCCTCGACCAGGTGGACCGGATGCTTGCCTGTGCTCCCCCCGAGTTGCAGGTTCAGCATCTTTTGCCACAGAGCTACGTGGGGCCCGGAATCACCGCGCCGGATCTCGACGACGTGCGCGGTCGCGGGAGACTGGAGGGCGGCGGTCGCCATGAGAGTCGCTGCTGCAAAGGTAACGAGTCTGAGCATGTGCACAATAGTAGGACTGTCTCTTCTACCGCGCGGTTCAGGTTTTTTTCGCTCTCCAGTGTGTGCGAGCCGGCGGGGGTCGGCCGGGACGCCCGGCGCAGATTGACGGCACACCTGCTGATCGTGCGGTACAAGCTCTGAATGAAAGAGCAAATTGCACCTCCTCCGGCACCTCGGGTGTCCTTTCTCGACGACGATCGGTTCACCGTCCTGTGCGAGATCGAGCCCCCCCGCCGACCGAGCCTCGACCACTTGAGATCCCAGGTAGACGCCATGCTCGAGGTCGCCGACGCCTTCCTCATCCCGGACAATCACCTCGGACGTGCGACCGTGTCGAGCCTCGCCGTCGCTCAAGAGGTCGCCCACATGGGGGGCTGTGCGATTCCATGCCTCAACGCTCGCGACCGCAACCTTCTGGGGTTCAGGCGAGATCTCCTAACGGCCGCCGCCTACGGATTCGACCATCTTCTGTTCGTACATGGTGATGCTCCCAGCGCGGGCAAACGTACCGAGGAGCTAAACGTGCGGGACATGATCGACGAGGCTCGAGGCTTTGGCGAGGACGCACCGCTAAAGGAGTATCCAGGCTTCAAGGTCGGGACGGTGGCCAAGTTGGCAAGACCGCTCGCGTGGCGAGCGGCAGCTGATTTCGTGCTCGTGCAGATTTCCTACACAATGGATCAGCTTGCTCGCTGGGCTCGATCCCTCGACTACGCGGGAAAAATATACGCGGGGGTGCTGGTGCTCGAGAATGCGCGCATGGCCCGTCGCATCAGTGCCACTATTCCGGATATCCGCATCCCGGAGAAAGTGATCAAGGGTCTGGAGTCCGATCCCTCTTATGGCCTGCAGCTTGCGCTGGAGCAAATCGAGGCGGTGCGCGAATTGGACCAGTTCGCCGGCGTGCACCTCGTTCCGGTCAAGCTCTTTCCCGAGATGGCGGAAAGGCTGCGACGTTCCACCGCCAACCGGCTATCCGGATAGCTGGGAGATTCTTCATCGCGAACTTCCGCTTCTAGAAGAGATCGGACGCTGCGGCCTGAAGCCCCCGGTCAGGGCTCGGGCCTTGAGAGGTGGCTCAGGACCGCATGCATTCGTGGGGGGTGCCCGAAGGTCATCATTAGGTCGCGAAATCGGTTCGCTATCTCAAGGCCCAATACGTATCGGCCCGAGTCTCGGCGGAGCAAATAGCCTTCGTAGCGGAGCGTTCGCACGAGGTGGTAGGTGGTAGCCACGGATAGGTGAGCACGGCGCGCGATCTGCTTAACGTGAAGGCCTTCGGGTGCGGCCCCCACCTCCTCGAGGATCCGAAACGCCCGTGACACGCTTCGGATCAGATCCGAAGGCTCCTTTTCGCCGCTACCCATTCCTCGAACCCCCTAGCCGCCCGCCCATTCTCTTTCACTATATGAAAACTGGAAGCTTGATTCCGCCTCCACCCGGGGGGAGCCTGTGGGGAACGGAATCAGGAGGTGTCTGGTGGGGAAGGCGACCGACGAGATCATCGACGCGCTCAGGGGCGTCCATGATCCCTGTTGTGCCGAGAGAGGCATCTCCGTAGTCGACATGGGCCTCGTGCGGTCCGTGACGGTCGAGGGCGGGGCAGCCCATGTCCAACTCGTGCTCACCTCCGGCTGGTGCCCGTTCGCCTCCAAGGTCCTGGGCTCGGTCAAGCAGACCGTCGAGGACCTCCCCCACATCGATTCGGCGCACGTCGAACTCACTTGGGACGAGGCCTGGACGATGGAGCGCATGAGCGAGGACGCGCGCCGCAAGCTTGTGTTCTTGCCCGAGCCGGTGACGGTAAGCGACAGAAACGACTACATCTCAGCCCATTCGAGGACAAAGGGGGAGTCGGCATGATCGGTGATGCGTTGGTGTTCGATAGCGTGGCGCATGTCTTCAACTTCGACAAGAAGAATGCTTTCGGTCAACCCGGCGAGATGTTCAGCAACCACCTGTACGCGTTTCACTCGGCCCTGACGCCCGACGATCAGCCCAAGCTGCCGGCGGAGGAGTTCCTCCGTCAGTGGACCGTAGGCGAGATCGACCAGATGGTCTACGACCAATCCGACACCGACATGCTGGTTGCGATGCCGCTGCCACTCACCGACCTCTTCAAGGACGGCCTGTCGCCGTGGGAGGAGTGCGCCGAGCTCGCCGCGCGGCGCCCGGACCGCACCGTGTTCTGGGGCTCAGTCAACCCGCTCGAGGGCCGCAAGGCGATCGACCTCATGGAGCGTCAGGTCGGCGAGTTCAACGCCAAGGCGTTCAAGTTCTACAACGTTCGATATGACTACGGCACGCCGTTCCCGTGGCGCATGGACGACCCTCAGGTGGCCTTTCCGGTCTTCGAGAAAGCTCAGGAGCTCGGTGTCAACTTGATCGGCGTGCACAAAGGCGTGCCGCTCGGCCCCCAGCCCATCGAGCACACTCAGACTTGGGACATGGACGGCGCTGCGGCCAACTTCCCCGACATCAACTTCGTCATCTACCATGTGGGGCTTCCGTTCCTGGACGAAGTCTGCTGGCAGCTCATCCGCTACCCGAACCTCTACGCCAGCCTGGCCGCAACCATCAACTTCCTGGTACGCGCCCCGCGCATGTTCGCCGAGACCCTCGGCAAGCTGTTGTTCTGGTGCGGGGAGGACAAGATCATCTACGGCTCTGAGGCCCCGATCTTCCATCCCCAATGGGCGTTGGAGGCGTTTTGGAACTTTGAGATCCCGCAGGATCTCTGCGAGGGTTACGGCTATCCGCAGCTCACCGAACAGGCAAAACGCAAGATTCTCGGCGAGAACCTGCTGCGACTGCACGGAATGGACCTAGAGGAGACCAAGAGGAGACTGGCCAGCGCCTAAGAACAATGAGATTCGTCCGGTCTGTCCGACCGGGCGTCCTCAAGCGCTCGAACCCATAACGCCCAGATCCGGCAGCACGGTCGTGCCGGCACGGCGTCCCGAGTAGAGCGCCCCCTGGATCGAGGCTGTATCGCGATGATCGCCGGCCACGAAGCGTCCCTCTCCCAGCCGCACGGGGAGCTTGGGCGAGAAAGGTGGGCTTTGGTCGGGGTGGCCGTGGGGAATCCGATAAACCGCCAGCTCCTCCCAATCGTCGACCTCGGGGCCGAACCAGGCTCTCATCTGGGCGCGCGTTGCAACTTCTAGCCCCGGACGTGCCCGGGCACGCGACCGAAAATGAGAGCCCCACCGAGTGGCGCGTAACTGGGAGCCACGTTGGTCATCACGGCTGCATGCACGGCCGGTCCGCTACCGCCCCCGTCGAGGAGGATTGAGGGCTCGTCTCGAGGCGGGCTCGGCGCACCAAAGTAGACGCACGACACGGGGCGCGAGCGGACCGGGCTCAATCCCAGCAGCCGTGCCGCCTCGGGTCCTTCGCAGGCCACAACCACGGCTAGCGGTTCGATGCGCCTGCTTTCACAACTCACTGCGGGTGCCGTCGATTGCGTCGACCTTCGAGTCCAACCGAACGACGCCTTTGGGAAACCGCTGCGCAAGCTGGCGAGGTATCGCGTCCATGCCTTCGGCGGGTACAGCCGAGTCGCCTCCGAGCAAGGATTTCAGGATCACGTAGAAGAAGCGGCTGGAAACGCCGAGCGCAGGATCAAGAGTGAGACCCCCGAACAGCGGGCGAAAGAACCTATCGATCATCGATAGCGGTTCGTGACAGAGTCATGTTTGACCGGATCTGGCGCCGATGGACCGTCGCATGGTTGGGAGGAGCGGTCTCGGCATCATCAACGGGACCATCCGAGAGCTGGCGTACAAGGATCAGGTGGGCGACCTCACGGCCCACTACATCTCGACCGTGACTTTGATTGTACTCTTGGCGCTGTACATGTGGCTACTGGAGAAGAGATGGCCCATCCCCGGATTAGGAAGTGCTCTCGAGATCGGCGCGACGTGGCTGCACCTCACTACTGCCTCCTTCGATTTCGGCTTCGGCCACTACGTTGCGTAAGGGCGCCACACGATAGCTCACCCTATCTCTCGGAGCACTCGGGGGCTGAAGGTCATGCGGAAACCGGGCCGGATGGCCCCTGACCTCGCATCACCGGCGCGTAACATGAGTCAACAAAGGAGGCGGTTGTTTATGCGTGCAGTCGTGTATCACGGGCCAGGGAAAAAGGAGTGGGAAGAGGTTCCCAAACCGATGATCGTGGAGGACGGCGACGCGATCATGCGTGTTGACGCCGTAACGATCTGCGGGACCGATCTACACATCCTGAAGGGTGATGTGCCGGCGGTAACCGATGGTCGTGTACTCGGCCACGAAGCGGTCGGGACCATCGAAGAGGTGGGTCCCGGCGTTAAGGCTCTCAAGCCGGGTGACCGCGTACTGGTGTCGTGCATCAGCGCCTGCGGGCGTTGCCGGTTCTGTCGCGAGGGGCGTTACGGTCTCTGCGCCGGTGGAGGTGGCTGGATCCTCGGGCATACGATCGACGGCACCCAGGCCGAGTACGTCCGAGTTCCGTTCGCCGACACCTCCACCTATCTCATCCCGTCAGGTGTTACTGATGAGAGCGTGCTCATGCTCGCAGATATCGGCCCGACGGGTTACGAGGTGGGCGTCTTGAACGGTGGCGTCGAACCCGGAGATGTGGTAGCCGTTGTCGGAGCCGGCCCGATCGGTCTGTCCGCGATGTTGACCTCGCAGTTGTACTCGCCGAGCCATATCGTCGCGATCGATGTCGCCGAGGCGAGACTGGAGGCAGCTAAGGGTTGCGGAGCGACCGTAGCGATCAACAACTCGCGCGAGAATGTCGTCGCCATGGTCAAGGAATTGACCGGTGGGCTCGGTGTCGATGTTGCGATCGAGGCGGTGGGCATCCCCGAAACGTTCGAGCTCTGCGCCGAGTTGATTCGGCCGGGTGGTCGTGTCGCGAACGTAGGCGTGCATGGCAAGTCTGCGACGCTTCACCTCGAGGACCTGTGGATCAAAGGCGTGACGATCAAGACCGGTCTCGTGGACACGTACTCCACTGCGATTCTTCTGAAGTTGGTTGCGTCTGGGCAGCTCAGGATGGATGAGCTCATCACTCATCACTTCTCGCTCAACCAGTTCATCGAGGCATACGATATCTTCGCCCGTGCGGCAGATACCGGAGCCTTGAAGGTAGTGCTCACGAGATCCTAGATGTATCGTGTCTGGGGCAAGTCGCGCCGAGGCGCCGCGAGATGAAATCGCGGCGCCTCGTACACTGGGAGGAGTCTGTGTGTGATCAGCAGTAGGAGTATTGAGTTGCACAGCCCTGGTATCGCGTAGGCGAGCGAGAAGAAGACTCCCAAAGGCTGCTGAGAAATCCAATCGGTGATCCCTGCTCAATGAGTCGGAGGGCCCCCGGGAAACAGGCCGAGTGGTCCTACTGATCAGGCGCCCACTCCGACATGCTGGGGTAGTAGGAAGGCTCTAATGATGCGGAAAGGGAGGCACCTAGATGAGAACAGCCGAAGATGTCCCAACCAAGGTTGAAATGAACGAGTCCTCGTTCCCTAAGGCCGAGATCATCAGGCCGAAGGCGGCCACTTTCTGGGGAGTCCTTCGCTTGCTGATGGGATTCACCTTCCTGTGGGCGTTCCTCGACAAGGCGTTCAGCCTGGGGTTTGCAACCGGGCGGAACCCCGAAACGGGCGCGATCAACCTGTTCGGCCCGGATGCCTGGATCAACGGTGGATCACCGACGGAAGGCTTCCTCAGCTTCGGCCTTCACACCAAGGAGCCGTTCCTGAGCATCTACCAAGGGCTCACAGGCTCGACTGTGATCGACTGGATCTACATGCTTTCGATGCTGGGGATCGGTCTTGCCCTGATGCTCGGGATCGGGACTCGGGTAGCGGCTATCGGCGGGGCCATATGGATGGTGATCTTTTTCACGGCAGCCGCACTGTGGCCTGAGAACAATCCGCTGATCGATTATCATATCATCGAGGCGGTCGTCCTGGTCGGAATCGCCTACGTCGGAGCGGGACGCTTCCTGGGCCTCGGCAACTGGTGGAGGAAGACGGAGCTGGTTCGGAAATACCCGGTTCTCGAATAGGGATCGGTTCAACTCAAGGCTCTAGAGGAGGCGGCCGATCGGCCGCCTCCCCTTTGGTCCACGGCCGTTCGACCCACAGTCCCTGCATGAGTGCGGTACCGAAAGTCTCACGCGACGAGTCACTTGGCCCAGGTCTGAGTCAGCGGATGCGAGCGATTGTGGAGAAGAGGCAAAGGAGGCGGGATGTCCACGGTCGCTGCCGGTCGCATGCTGCTCAGAGAGTCGAGAGGAGTGAGAACATGTCATCGGTACGGTTCGAAGCGGAGTCTTGGTTTACCCGGTCCGGCGGCGGCGGACCGTCGCATGGTTGGGAGGATCGGTCATCGGCGTCATCAACGGGACTATCCCGAGCTGGCCCACAATGATCAGGTGGACGACCTCACGGGGCCCATTACGATTAGACAGCGATCTTGATCGTACTCTTGGCGCTGTACATGTGGCTACTCGAGAACAGATGGCCCAATCCTCGTCCTTCGTAACAAGCCACTCGTCCAGTTATTCGGCTACCGGTGCGATGCGACGCCTCTAAATACGAACCCCGATTGATCCGACGGCCTCGGTGAGACGCCGCTCTGCGTCCTTCTTGTGCTTGTAGGGACCTAGGCCCGGCCCCCAAACGTTTCCAATGCAAGTTTTCGGGGTTCCACGAACTGTGCGGCCGTCTCGTGTTCCTCGAGGAAAGAGACCGCCGCGCGGGCAAGCTCCAGCCCTTCGCCAGTCTCTTCCGCCCACACGTTCTTGGCCTCGCCCGGATCCTCGTCCAGATTGAAGAGCTCGGGCGGCTCCGACGCCCCGCCCAGGATCAGCGAGCGCTGCTGCGTCGTCACCGTCATCGGCATGTAACTGGCGATGCGGCGCGGCCGAGAGTCAACTGCAGTCGTCATCTCACCCTCAGCGAAATAGAGAGGCCAAGAGCTCACCACGAAGGGCCTGTGAGCCTCACCCCCCAGCAGTGCCTGTCTGAACGATCTTCCCTGCACCCCTGCGGGTTTCTCGAGACCGGCGAGGTCAAGGATCGTGGGCGCGAGATCGGGGGCCGTGGTCATCGCCTCGCGACGGCCCGGCTCGGTTCCCGGCATCTGCACCAGCAACGGGATCCTCGTCAGCTCCTGGTAAAGAGGCGACCACCCCACAGTCAAAAGCCAGGACTCTGTTAGCCACTCGGGTACCTCGGCGTCCTCTGCGACCACAGCCCCCGGGTCGTGGAACCACTCCGCCTTTCCAAACAGGCCGTGCTCGCCGAAGAAGAAGCCATGGTCGGAGGTGAACATGACGATGGTGTTGTCGGCTAGCCCCAGCACTTCTATCTTTTCGAGCAGCCGTCCGACCCAGCGATCGACCATCGTCACCTCGCCGCAGTAGGTTGCATGTGCGGTCGCCACATCCTCTTCGGTTAATCCTGCATCACGCCATTTGCCGTAGGTGGGATAGAGCTGACGCCCGTCGTAGTCTTTCTTGTAGAGGGCGGTGTAGTAGTCGGGTGCATCCCACGGCTCGTGTGGGTCCCAACTGTCGACGTAAAGAAAGAAGGGCTCTTTGTAGTGGCGCTCGAGCCACTCCTCGGCGGCGGTCATGGTACGAGCCACCAGCCGATCGGACTCTGTCTTCCAAGTCAGGCGTGCGTCGGAGCGCTCGTGGGGCCTCGTGTCGTCACCCTGCCCCCTTATCCAGATGAAGTCATCGAACCCGCGGTCGTACCCATAGCCACCCCGGATGAAGAATGGAGTGTCGACGACTGCGGTGGTGAGATAGCCCGCGGCGGACAACATCCCCGGAAGTGTCTGTAAGCCCATGGGCAATGCCTCCCAGCCCATAAACGTGTAGGCGAAGCGCCCGGTGAGGATGTCGGCGCGCGCCGGCATCGTCGGGAAGGACGAGATGACGTGGTGGTCGAATACGACGGATCGGCTCGCCATGGCGTCCAGGTGAGGAGTCCGTATCTTGGGGTTCCCGTAGGCTCCGAGGTGATCGCGGCGAAAAGTGTCGCACACGATCAGAACCACGTTTGGCTGCTCCATTGCTCGTCCCCCTCTCGTGGGGCGGCCTCCTCGCAGAAGCACCGCTCCGTGAGTCTCTGTCTCGTACCCGGCGGGATGCCGCCGGTGCTCTCCAGTGCGCTCGATGTGCATTATGATGCTGGTTCAGGTATGCGGATAGGTGGGGGGGCGTCCGGCCCCTAGATAGGGGGGAAATGTCTAAGCCCTGGCTTGGGTCTGCGGGAGGGTGCCCGTCACGCTGCAACGCCTCATCTTTCGTCCCTCCATGGCTCTTGCCCAACATCGGTTTTGGTGGCAACTATATGTGTGCAGACTGAGCGACTCAAGGGAGGGTAAGGATGCCGGACCGTAACGATCTCTTCAACAAGGTCTTGCTCGAGGAGCAACTTAGATCCAACCGAATCACCCGCAAGGAGCTTCTGCGCCGGGCGTTCGCGGGGGCGGTAGTCATCGGCACGGGCGGTGTCCTCGGTGCCTGTGGAGGCGACGGCGGCGGCAACGGCGACCCTCAGGGGCAGTCCCAGGGAGGATCGCAAACTCAGAAGCGAGGCGGAATCATACGCCTGGGCACTGCGGGCGGCTCCTCGAGCGACACCATCGACGCCCACACACCCACCACCCACCCCGACCAGGCGCGCGTTGTTCAGCTCAACGATTCCCTCGCTCGCTACAATGAGAAGTTCGAGCTCGAGTTGAGCTTGGCCGAGGAGTTCTCAGCCGAGAAGGCGGATGTCTGGGTTATTCGCCTGCGTCAGGGACTCGAGTTCCACAACGGTAAGACCGTGACCGCAGACGATGTCATCTTTTCGTTGCAGCGCATCATCGACCCGGACGTGCCCGCGTTCGGAGCGGCCGGGTTGTCGTCGCTCGATCCCAACGGCATGAAGAAGCTCGATGAGCGCACCGTGAGGTTGACGCTCAAGCAGCCCGACGTCACGATCAAGGACGAGCTCGCCCAGTACTTCAACGGGATCGTGCCCACCGACTACAATCCCAAGAAGCCTGTCGGTGTGGGGCCGTTCATGTTCGAGAGCTTCACGCCCGGGCAGGAAAGCCGTTTCGTTCGCAACCCCAACTACTGGCGAGAGGGCGAGCCTTATGCCGATGAGATTGTCATCATCGACTTTCCCGAGGCGACACCCCGCGTAAACGCCTTGCTCGGCGGTCAGGTCGACGCTATCGACGATGTTCCGTTCGGGCAGGTGCCCGTGATAGAGGGCGACGCCAACCTCAAGATCCTCGAGGCGCCCTCGGGCGGGTGGCTGCCGTTCACGATGCGAATCGATGCAGCTCCCTTCGACGACGTGCGAGTGCGCCAAGCGATGCGCCTGCTCGTCAACCGGCAAGAGATGGTCGATCAGGCTCTAGCCGGTCACGGGACGGTCGCCAACGATCTTTACGCCCCCTACGACGTGTGCTACGCCTCCGATCTCCCGCAACGCGAGCAGGACATCGATCAGGCTAAATCTTTGCTTCGCCAAGCCGGTCAGAGCGACCTCACCGTCGAGCTGCAGACTGCCGAGGTGGCCGCCGGCCTCATAGAGGCTGCTCAGGTGATTGCCGAGCAGGCCAAGGCCGCCGGCGTGACGATCAACGTCAAGAAGCTTGACTCCGGAACCTTCTACGGAGACAACTACCTCAAGTGGACGTTTGCGCAAGACTTCTGGGGTAGCCGTCCCTACCTCCAGCAGGCGGCCGCCGGAAGCCTTCCCGGCTCAACGTACAACGAGACGCACTGGCCCCCCGACGACAGCACCTACATCAACCTGATCAACGAAGCCAAGCGGACCGTGGACGAGGGCGCACGCTGCGAGCTGCTGCACCAAGCACAGGAGCTCGAGTACAACGAGGGCGGCCACATCATTTGGGGGTTCTTCAACCACGTCGACGCCCACAGCACGAAGCTCACCGGGCTCTTGCCCGACAGAGGTACGTTGCCGCTCAATCAGTACGGCTTCAGTCACGTCTCGTTGGTGGAGTAATGCTCCGATGAAATGGTGGTTGGTGACCCTGGTGGCCGCATGAGGGAACCGGCGGTCGGTTCCTCCGACGATCGTCCGCCAAGGTCGAGGTGGCTGCCGCATGGAATCACCTGGTTCATCCTGCGCCGCTTCCTTCTCGGCATCGCCACGCTGTTCATCATCTCGCTCATCGTGTTCGGCGCAACGCAAGCCCTTCCGGGAGACGCGGCACGCGCAATCCTGGGGCGTGAGGCAACTCCCCAGAAGCTGGCGGCGGTGCGAAAACAGTTGAATCTCAATCGGCCCGTGTCAGAGCAGTATCGCGACTGGCTCGGCGGCATTGTCACCGGTGACCTCGGCCGTTCACTGGCCAATCAGCGACCGGTGTCTTCCTTTCTCGGCAACCGAATTGTCAATTCCGGCTTCTTGGTACTGCTTTCAGCCGTAATCAGCATTCCGTTGTCGTTGCTGCTGGGCTCACTCGGAGCTTTATGGCGCGATCGTCCTTTCGACACTGTTACCTCCATCATCAATCTGGCGCTCGCCGCCCTGCCCGAGTTCGTGATAGGAGTGGGGCTGATCCTTCTGTTCGCCACCAGCGTTTTTCAGTTTCTGCCGGCGGTGTCGCTCATATCTCCGGATACACCCGTATGGCAGGAGTTGGAGTTCATAGTGCTCCCGGCGCTCACCCTGATATTGGCCGTCACGCCTTACATCAGCCGGATCATGAGGGGATCGATGATCGAGGTGTTGGAGAGCGACTATGTCGAGATGGCGCGACTCAAGGGCCTGCGCGAAAGGCTCGTCATATCGCGTCACGCCCTTCCCAACGGAATCATCCCCGCGATTCAGGTGACCGCTCTGCAGCTCGCCTACCTCGCCGGGGGCGTGGTTGTGGTCGAGTTCGTCTTCACATTCCCGGGGATCGGCCAGGCGCTTGTCGACGCTGTCTCCAAGCGCGATCTCCCGATAATTCAGGGACTCAGCATGTTGATTGCCGGGGTCTACGTCGCCTTGAACTTGCTCGCCGACGTCGCCACGATCCTCATCAGTCCGAGGCTCAGAACCTCGCTCAGATGACAGACCAACGCACCGATGTAGGCGGGATGGGCGAGGCCGCGGTCGAACCTGTGACCTCTCCGTCCGCCCCTCGCCGCGACAGGCGCTCTCCGCTTGTCATGACCATGAAGCGGGCGTTGAAACTGGGGCGCACCAAGGTGGGACTTGCGCTCGTGGCCATCCTCGTCGGAATTGCCGCCTTCGGCCCCCTGGTCGCGCCGGAGTCGACAACCGCTTTCGTGGGGCCTCCCTACCAGCCGCCGGGCGAGGGGGCCGTGATGGGGACGGACTTCTTGGGCCGTGACACCCTGAGCCGTTTTCTGGCCGGTGGAAGATCCGTCCTTATCCTTTCGGTGCTGGCAACGGTTCTCGGCCTCATCGTCGGCGTCGCCATCGGGCTGATCGCCGCCTACTCGAGAGGCTCGATGGACGACGTCATCATGCGCTCGATGGATATCGTGCTGGCGTTCCCTCAGATCGTGTTCGTGCTATTGCTCGTTTCTACGATCGGGCCCAAGTTGTGGCTGCTGGTGCTCACGGTTGCCGCCACGCACGCCCCCCGCGTGGCGCGCCTGGCGCGCGGTGCGGCTCTCGAGGTCGTCGAGCGTGATTTCGTAAAGGCGGCCGAGGTATTGGGTGAGCCGCGGTGGAGGATCCTGTTAGGCGAAATTCTGCCCAACATCACCAGCCCCTTGATGGTCGAGGCGAGTCTGCGACTAACCTATTCAATCGGACTTGTCGCCGCAATCAGCTTTCTCGGTTTCGGCCTCCAACCGCCGGCGGCCGACTGGGGACTCATGATCAACGAGAATCGAGTGGGTCTCACCGTCCAGCCGTGGGGTGTGGCTCTTCCTGCCCTCGCCATCGGGCTGTTGACCATCGGCACGAATCTCATAGCCGACGGCTTGTCGCGAGCGTTGATCGGAGTAGATCGAGGGACGGCCGAGGCTTGAACCGTCCCGTACTGGAAGTCGAGGGCCTTCGTGTCGAGTTGACGTACTCGAGCGCCGACATTGTCGATGAAATCTCCTTTCACATCGTGGCGGGCGAGGTACTGGGCCTCGTCGGCGAATCGGGTTCGGGCAAGAGCACCATCGGTTTGGCGTTGCTCGGGCACCAGCGCCGGGGAGCGCGGGTCGCGGGAGGCGAGGTACGCCTCGAAGGCGACAACATCCTGACCTGGTCTCCGGGGCGCCTGCGCAAGCTACGTGGCGGGGTCGTCTCCTATGTTCCACAGGATCCGTCCGCGTCACTGAACCCGGCTCTGCGCATCGGCAAACAGCTCGAGGAAACGCTCGAGGCGCACGCCTACGGCGGCTCCTCCAAAGCACGGCACGATCGCATCGACGAGATGATGAGCGAGGTCCTTCTACCTGCGGATCGTGAGTTCCTGCAACGCTATCCACACCAGCTCTCCGGAGGGCAGCTTCAGCGCGTCGCTCTCGCCATGGCGTTCGCTTGCCGTCCCAAGGTGATTGTCCTCGACGAGCCGACCACCGCACTCGATGTGACCACACAGTCCCACGTGCTGGGAACGGTGCGCGATTTGTGCGTGGCCCACGGAGTTGCGGCCCTTTACGTCACGCACGATCTCGCAGTGGTCGCCTCGGTGGCCGACCGTCTCGCCGTTATGTATGCCGGACGTATGGTCGAACTGGGGCCCAAGGAACAGCTGTTCAAGTCGGCCGCTCATCCCTACACGAAGCGGCTGATTCAAGCCGTGCCCGACATCTCCGGGCGCTTCGAGCTGCTCGGCATTCCGGGAAGAGCACCCCCTCCGGGACACCGCCCCGAGGGCTGCTTCTTCGCGCCTCGCTGCGAGTTTGCGGATGATAAGGCGCGCAAGGAGTTCCCCGGCGTCACTCATATCTCTGAGTCACACCAGGTTCGTTGCTGGCATGCCGAAGAGGTCTTTGCCGAAGCCACCCGTGCCCGCGGGCTGCGCAAGGACGGGAGCGGCCGGGACGAACAGGACAAGGGCTTGCTCGCCGTTCGGGGGCTCGAGGCTTACTACCGCTCTAGTCATGTGCTCCACGACGTCAATATCGAAGTGTGGCCTCGTCAATGTGTCGCCGTGGTCGGCGAGTCGGGCAGCGGCAAGACCACTCTGGCTCGTTGTGTCGTGGGACTCCATCGTGAGTTCTCGGGCGAGGTCTTATTGCGCGGCAAGGCGCTTGAGACCAGCGCACGCTCGCGGGACCAGCAGAGCCGGCGGCAGATTCAGTACATATTCCAGAGCCCCTACAGCTCGCTCAACCCACGCAAGACGATCGGTCAGATCATCGCCCAGCCATTGCGGCTCTTTTCAGATTTGGGCCGTCGCGACGCCGAAGCTCGAACCATCGAGGCCCTCGAGCGCGTGTCGCTTAGCGGCGCCTACTTAAGCCGTTATCCCGACCAGCTCAGCGGCGGCGAGCGCCAGCGCGTGGCAATCGCTCGTGCTCTCGCAGCCCAGCCATCGCTGCTCGTCTGCGACGAGGTCACCTCGGCCCTCGATGTCTCCGTCCAAGCCGCGATCGTCGAGCTGCTGGGAGAGCTTCAGAGAGACTTAGGCTTGGGGCTGCTGTTCATCACGCATAACCTGGCTCTGATTCGCACGATTGCCCAGGAGGTCGCGGTGATGGCCGAAGGGCGGATCGTTGAGGCGGGGTCGGTTGCCTCTGTTCTCGATTCGCCTCAGGCCGACTACACCAAGAAGCTGTTGTCCGACACGCCGAGCCTGGCACCCGTTTAGCCAAGCCGGCCGCCCCTGAATCGGCTTTGTGCCAGGAATCGTGCGGAATCCGCCCCTGAATCGGCAAAGAGCCAGATTAGGGGCGGCCTCGGTGCCCCGGCGTTAGTCTTCGAGCTCGGTCGGGACCGGCCGCAAAGAGAGGATCTCTCCCCCCCGAAACACGCGGACGGTTACCTCTTTGTCGATGAGATCGGCGGTCATCAGTCTCTGGATGTCACCGGCGTCCTCGATAGGGATGCCGTCGACCTCGAGAACGATGTCCTCGTTGCGGATGCCGGCACGGGCCGCAGGACTCTCGGGAACGACCTGCACGACCTCCACTCCCCGATCCCGGCCTGTGGCGCGCGCCGCCTTGGGCGGAAGTGGCCGGGGGCCCCCCGCAATTCCCAACAGGGCCCGCCGCACCCGGCCCTCGCGCATCAGGGCCGCGATGATTCGCCGGGTGGCGTCGTTGATGGGCACGGCCATCCCGAGGCCTTGTCCAATGCCGGGCCCCACGACCGCTGTGCTGATTCCGACGACGCGCCCAGCGCTATCGGCCAGCGCTCCTCCCGAGTTACCCGGATGCAAGGCGGCGTCGGTCTGGATGACGTTCTCCACCAGGCGGACGTTGCGGTTGCCGCGCGCCGGGAGCGAGCGTCCCAACGCGCTGACTACTCCGGCGGTTACCGAGCCGGCGAACCCAAGAGGATTTCCGACCGCCACCACGAGCTGTCCCACGCGCAGGTACTCGGCATCGCCCAGCGACGCGGCGGGGAGATCGCTCAAGGCCACTTGCAGCACGGCCAGGTCGGAGAGGGCATCTGCCCCCACGACCTCGAACCGGCTTTGCCGGCCGTCGGCGAACACCGCCGTGCCCGAGCTCGCCCCAGCAACAACGTGAGCAGAGGTCAGCAGATAGCCGTCCGGAGTAAGCACTACGGCGGAACCCTCCCCTCCGCCTCGCCTATGCATCACGGTGAGGCTTGCAACGGAGGGGATCAGCAGTTCCGCAACGGAGGTGACGATGTGCGAGTAGGCGTCGAGGGCGTCCGCCTCCTTGGAAGAGAGCGGAGGTGTTGTCACGACGCCTGCAGTGCCACCGTCACCCGGCGAGTCTCCGTGCCGCGCAGGACTTCGAGCTCCAGGCTCTGCAGGCCTGCTTGCTCCAACGCCTCATGGAGCTGATCGGCGCTTTCCATTGCCGCACCGCCGACGGTGACGATCAGGTCGCCCTCTTCGAGCCCGGCTGTATCCGCGGCGCCACCTTCCTCGACGCCACGAATCAAGAGCCCGTCCACCTCCGGGAGCCCAACCGCCCGGCGCAATCCGCGACCCACCTCGGATGGGGCTATGGCAACACCGAGGCGCGGCCTGGCCGGTTCCTCTCCTCGAGCGAGGGCATCGACGGCCTGCTTGAGGGAGTCATCGGCCGGGATCGCAAGATAGAAGCCGTCTCCGAGACGGTTGGTGTTGAGCCCGACTACCGCGCCCGAGAGATCCACGAGCGGTCCGCCCGACGAACCTGGAAGCAGGGGCGCGGTGTGTTCGAGACTGCCGCCGATGCGGCGGCCGCGCGGCCCCCTGAAGCTGCGTTCGACTCCCGAAATCGACCCGAAGGTCACCCGAAGTCCCCTCCCGCCGGGGTTCGAGAGGGCCACGACCAAGCTTCCGATGCCGAGATCTTCGGGCTTACCCCAGCTCGGCGCCGGGGCGCCCTTCGTATCCACGCCAATCACGGCGACATCCTTGTCGACGTCAGAGCCCAGCGCGGAGGCCGACTCCGAGCGTCCGTCGGCGAAAGTGACGGTGACCTCGGGAGAGCGCAGGTTGTGGGCGTTGGTGAGCACCCGGCCCTCTCCAATGACGATCCCCGACCCGGCCGACCGGCGACCACCGATGCCGACCGTCGAGCCGCCGACCGAGTCCGCCACCGCAGCCAGCGCTTGTTCCAAGTCCTGGATAGCACCCACGTTTCTCTCCCTCCGCTAGTAAGTAGTAGATTGCAAGTTACATGTCACTCGAGAGGAAGTCAAGCCGGACCTTGGTCGTCGAACCCGCAGCCATGGGGGACCGTGGTTACGATGAGGGGGTGCCGGAGGATTCGCTCAACTCTGCCCTCGCCGCCGCGCTCGCCAAGATCGGCGACCGCTGGTCCTTGCTCGTGATCAATGCGCTTCTAGATGGGCCCCGTCGCTTCAACGAGCTCGCCGACGAGGTGCGGGGGATCGCGCCCAACGTCCTGTCCGCCCGCCTGCGCCATCTCGAGGACGACGGCATCGTGATCGTCCGGCCCTACTCGCGGCGGCCGCCCCGCAGCGATTATCAGCTGTCGGCCTCCGGGAAGGAGCTTGCGGGGGCCCTCCAGCTTCTGGCTCGGTGGGGCTCGGAGCAGCCGGGGGCCGGGGACATCCGTCATCAAGCATGCGGCACGCCGCTCGATGTGCGTTGGTTCTGCCCCACCTGCGCCCGCATCGTGGAGGACCCTGAGGACGCCGGTCTGAGACTCTTGTGAGCGGGTGAACGGATCGGCTAGAACCGGGTAAGGGGCATCGGTCGGGAGGGTCGGTTTGTGATGAGAATCAGTTTGCGCACTTGGTTACCCATTTGCCGTTGCTGGAGGGTGGTCGCAGTGCGGCTCGGAGCCGCACCCGTGGGTGCCTGCGGTCCTCGAAAACGTTGAATTGAAGGGGAGAAGCGAGGCCCCGGACCCGGTGATCCGAACGGATGCAGCCGGACGACGCTCACCCCGCACCCGGCCCAGGTTGTTGTCGCTAGCACGGGGTGAGCTGGAGCGTATCGGCAACCCGATGGCGGCCCATCCATCACGCACGTCGCCGACAAGGCGGGCCCGTCAGCCTCAACCTGCTCGACGGCTATCAAGAACCACAACCACGTCCCGCGATGTCGCCAGGAATTTCCTGAGGTGATTCGAGGGTTTGCGGGAGCATCCTGGTGGCTGGTACGTGAACATCCACAACAAGCGCTATCCGGATGTAGGGATCAGGGGCTTTCCCTAGCACGATCCTCCACCAGCCGAGCACGCCGCTCGATTCTGAAGTATCTTCACAGCCAGGAATTGGGAGACTGGGACCAAGGGGGTTTTTATGCGCCGAACTGTCGGTATTGCCTTGCTGACATTGACCGCCGTCATGATTCCGGTGGTTGCTCAGGGTCACGGTGAGGGCAACCCGCCTCCGAGCCGGGCCGCGGCCTCGGCGGCGACCGAGCCGGGCACGTCTGAGAACTTCACGGAAGTGGGCCACAGCTCGCTGTTCGCCCGCGGAATGAACTCGGCCCCCGCCGTTTACAAGAACTACCTCTACGTCGGAAGCCGCACAGACGGTTCGGCGGGTCATGGGGACGCCGGCGTGCTGGTTATGAACATCACGAACCCTCGCCGACCCAGAGTCGTGGGCGAAATCGGGCCGCCGCACGAGGGAGTTCCATCGCAGTCGCCCCGAGAGTTGCGGGTGTGGCCGGAGAAGAAGCTATTGATCGTGATGAACTTCCGCTGCAGCACCTTAATCCATTCGTGCGTGCCTGGCGACGAAGTGTGGGACTTCAAGTTCTATGACCTGACCGGCGACAACAAGGCTCACCCCAAGCTGGTCGCCACCTACGAGTCGTCGTTCAAACCTCACGAAATGTTCCTGTGGGACGATCCCGAGCGGTCCGGCCGGGCGCTGCTCTACATCTCGGTGCCCCATGGCTCTGAGACGCCGAACGACAACACTCCCAACCTGCTCGTGACCGACATCAGCAAGGCTCGCAGCGGAGTGTTCGATGAAGTGGCAACCTTTACGGCTAACCCGCTCTACACCCCCGAGGATATCGAGACTCGGGATGTAGCCCTTCATTCCATGTCTCTCAATCCCGAAGGCACCCGCACCTACCTGTCATACCTGGGCGGTGGCTTCCTGATCCTTGACTCGAGTGACCTGGCGAACGCCGTGCCGGATCCGAAGCTGAAGCTGCTGACGCCCGTCACAGACAGCCCGACGTGGCCCAACCAGACGGTGCATTCGGCGGTCAAGGTTTTCGGACGAGATCTCGTGGTCACCACCGATGAGATCTATGGCGACCTGCTCGACGACTTTGCCTTCGAGGATCACGGGTGTCCGTGGGGTTGGGTACACCTCATCGACGTCTCGAATGAGGCCAAGCCCAAGCTCGTCGGCGAATACAAGATCGAGGAGAACAGCAAGGAGTACTGCGCGGGTCCTGAAGGTGAGGATCCCGCCAACACCTACTTCACGAGCTTCTCGGTGCACAACCCGACGGTGCTCGAGACCTTGGGCCTCGCCACGTGGCATTCCGGAGGGTTGCAGGCGTTCGACCTCACGGACCCCGCCTCCCCCGATAGGACGGGGTTCTTCTCACCCCGTCCGTTGCCGGACGTCGATACCGAGGATGTCGCCTTGAGTCAAGGCCTCAACAAAGTCGTCATGTGGAGCTATCCGATCATCAAGGACGGGCTTATCTACGTGATCGACATCCGCAACGGCCTCTACGTGCTGCGCTATACGGGGCCGGGCCGCTCGGAGATCGACGCTATCGATTTCCTTGAGGGCAACTCGAACCTGGGGGACGGACTCACGCTGGGAAGCTGACAGAGTAGTGATCCGCCGAACCCCTGATTGGGCCACTGCGATGCGGTCGCACCCGCCGACGGTTTCAGCGAGCCCCTTCACGGTTCTCCCAACTCGATTTGGCCGCGCGAGTCGAGCGCACGCGACGGGTAGCTCCTTTTTCAGAACGGGCCTCCATGACGAGGGTCTCCCGCCCGGTTTGACGAGTAGAGAGGGCCCCCTTTTGGGGCCCTCTCTACTCTCTAGACCCCTTCGGGGATCAGAATTCCTCGGCCCTGCAGCCGGCCGCCGTCGAGGTCGGCCATAGCGTCGTTGATTGCTTCGAGAGGATAGGTGCTGGTGTGCAGCTGGACCTTGCCCTGAGCGTTCAGAGTCATGAGCTCGGCGAGGTCGTTGTAAGTGCCGACCAGGTTGCCCACCACCGAGATCTCTCTGAAGATCATCTCGTGGGTGGTTACGTCGAGGGCCCCACCGTAGCCGACCACGTAGTAGGTCCCGTGGTTGCGGACCATGCTGGGAACCTCTTTCTCGACCCCACGCTCGGCCACGAAGTCGAGAACGACTTCGGCACCGTCGCCGTTGGTGATCTCCTTGACCTTGTCGATGTGGCTACCGTCCGCCACTACCGTTTCGTCGGCGCCCCAGTCCGAGCTGAGCTTGAGCGCGGCGTCGCTCTTGTCGACGACGACGATCTGCGCGGGGGTCAGGGCCTTGAGGCACTGGATCGCGATGTGACCCAAGCCCCCGGCGCCGATGACGACCGCAGTCGTTCCCGGATAGAGGATGTCGGAGGCCTTCTTGACGGCGTGATAGGCGGTCAACCCAGCATCGGCTTGAGCCGCCACGTCCTTTGGCTGAAGGCTCTCGTCGAGCTTGATCACGTTGCGGGCGCTGGTCTTCAGGAAGTGAGCGAAGCCCCCGTCGGCCAGAAGTCCCGGAAAGATGCCGTCGATGCAATGCATGTCGTCGCCGGCGCGGCAGGCACGGCACAGCCCGCAGGTAATGAGGGGATGCAGGATGACCGTGTCGCCGACCTCGACGTTGCTCACCGCCGAGCCGATCTCGTGAACCCAGCCCGCGTTTTCGTGCCCCAACGTATAGGGAAGAGAGAACCCGGCGTCCTGTTGGATCTGCTTCCAATCACCGTCGCGAATGTGCAGGTCCGTCCGGCACAAGCCGGCGGCGCCGATCTTGACGATTACGTCGTGCGGTTGGTCTGCCTTAGGCTCGTCCTGCTCGTCGATTTTCAGATCTTCGTTGTAGTTGTGCAGCCTCGCTGCCTTCACAGCATCGCCTCCTCATCGATGAGTCCGTAGCGGTCCGCCAGCAGCGCTCTGCACATGCTGCCGTTGGCTTCGATGCTCGTGGCCATCAGGCGCGCAAAACGCAGGTGATCCGGCGCCTCTTCTGCGCGGATGCGTCTTCCGCTCGGATCGATCAAGAACGGCGACGTCCCCGAGAGATCGAGCCCGAGGTCCTTTCTGCGAGACAAATAAGCCTTTGTCTCATCTCCCACAGGAAGGTCATCGAGCCGCAACCCAGCGAGTGTCTCGGGGGTGTGCCCTCTGCTCTTCAGGACGCGACACAGCTTTTCCTGCCGGGAGACGAACGCCTTGCGGGCAAAGAGATCTCGCACCTCGCCAAGCTCGCCGTCGGCGAGCCCCTCGAAGGTCTCCTGAAAGTTGTGATCCAGAGCCATGCCCCGGTTGATCTCCGTCGATGAGAAGTGATCGATGAGCGTGACGTGCGCATGCGACACCTCGGGCAAGGACAGGAGGGCCGTCTTGGCGTCGGCGGTCATGATGTAGGCAAAGTTTGCCGCACACCAGTACGTGGGCAGCCGAAGCTGCACATGCACCGACCCGCCTTCCGCCTCGACGCCCTCCACGAACCCGAGCGAGGTAATCGATTCGTCAAGCTCGGGGTCCCTCACCACGGAGAGCGCCTCGAAAATGCGCTCTCGAGAGATCACGATACGGTCGCAGCCCTTTCGGCGCCTTCTCCAGCAGGTTGCGGGATCTCGTCGGGAACCTTCACGCCGTAGAGACGCGCGGCGTTGAGCCCGAGGATCTTTCGCTTGATGTCGGGGGTGAGCTCGCCGAACTCGGCGACCATGTCTTCGGGCATCTGGAAGTCAACGAACTGCTCGACGAGCCACTTGGGCTGCCAGATGGCGTAGTCGCTCCCGAAGAGGATGTTGTCCTCGCCGACCCAGAAGAGCAGTTCGCCGATTATTTTGGCGAAGTAACGGGGCCGGCTGTGGATGAAGGGCATGGCGACCGCGAGCCCGCCGAGGACGTTGCTCTCCTGCACGGCGATCCAGCAGAAGTCCTCGAGACGGGGAAGCCCGCAGTGCTCGACAATGAACTTCAGCTCCGGAAAGGCGGTGGCCGCGTGGTCGACGTCGTGGACGTCGAACGCGTCGCGATTGAGCGGCCAGATCGTCGGGCCCTTGTGGACATGGATGTTGGTTACGCCTAGCTCGCGGCACTTCTCGAGGTACTTGTAGGACCATTCGTCGTTGAGCTTCCAGCCCTTGGAGTCGCCTCTCCACTCGGCCGTGTACAGCTTGCAACCCTTGGCGCCGTAGCGGTTGACCTTCTCTTCGAAGATCTCGAGCCCGCGCTGCTCATCGCGCGGATCCCACGCCGTGTTGAGGATGAACTTGTCGGGGTGTTTCTCGGCGATGACTGCGTTGCGCTCTGTGGTGTTGAAACCCTTCTTGTAGAAATCAGTTAGATAAGTAGGCTGGAAGATTGCCTTGTCGACGTAGCCGATCTCGAACAGGTCGTGCATGAGGTCTTCTTCCGAATACTTCTGATACTTGTCGAGAGGCCACAGGTACTCCTCGGGGCTTAGAGATGAGTGATAACCGTAGAAGCACTCGATGAAGCCCTTGCCGTACTTATTGCTCTGGTTCTCGGGACTCGCGTCCCACCAATGCATGTGACCGTCGACTATGTAGTACTTCTCTCCGTCCTTCTCGTACATGCTTCCCCCTCACTAGTCGATGCGGATGCCGCCGTATGCGACCGCCGTAACCAGGATCCTGTAGGTGCCCCATCTTCGTCGAGCCGCCGCGACGCAACGATGAGCCGGGACAAATTCCGTTTTTTCCCTGAACCACCCCTGCGAACTTAGTCCGGAACACGGTTCTTAAATCCGACGATACTCCCGGGCTCGGTCTGCCCCGGCCGCCTGGGGCAATCGATGCCCGGCAGTTGTTCCTATCGGCGAAAAAACGGATGGTAGTTGCGGAAGAGCGCCATTGTGCTTGTGGCATGAGCCAAAATGTGCTTGATTTACGGTGACTCGAGGGACCCGCCAAGCCTTCGACTGACGCCGTCGAGGCCATTGGGGCCGTCTTCTGGGGACTTGCCCAGAGCTGCTCCCAATTCTGCGGAGGCCGCTTCAGCCGTGTCCCTGACCGCGCGCGCAAGGCTCTTGTACTGATACCGAAAACGGCGCGCCGGTGTGGAAGCGCCAATGGTGGCGATCAGCCGCCCCCGCTCGTCTCTCACGGGAGCAGAGATGCAGCAGACGTTCTCAGCATATTCCTCGATATCGAGCGCCAGGCCCCGCTGTCTCACCGCGGCGAGGTTGTGGCGAAGCTGGGTGGCCGTGGTCATGGTGTGCCGCGTGAATCGCTTGTAGTGGGCGGTCCGCAGATAGCGGGGCCAGGAGTCCTCGGGCAACTCGGCCAGATAGAGCTTGCCCAGTGCCAGAGCGTGGGCGGCGCCGCGAAAGCCAACCGAGATGTCCTGAAGCTCGCGCGCTCCGCGCCGTCCGAGGATCTCCGACACCTCGAGGTCGCCCTCCTTCCACATGGCGGCGTATGCGCGCGCAGATGCTCGCTCTCTCAGCTCTTCGAGAAAGGGCCCGAGATGCTCGGGCTGCATGCGCGACTGGACATAGGAACGGTAGAGCTCGAGAACGCGAGGGCCGAGCACATACAGGCCCGGCCCCGACGGCGACACGACCACGAATTGCTCGGCGCGCAACGAGTTCACGAGCGAGTAGGCGGAGGAGAGGCTCAGGTTCAGGGCCCGTGCCACGCCCTTCACGGAGACGCCTCGAGGGCTCTCGGTAACGAATTCGAGCGCTTCCAGCGCATGCAGCGCCGTGCTTAGGGTCCGCCCCCGGCCCGTCTTCGACACTGTCCGCCCCCCAGGGTGCTTCGGTTGCTCTCCTAGCTCATGGTAGTGGATGCGGCGACGACGCGCATCACCATCCGGTTTCCGGCCTCGTCAGCGGGGGGCGGGGCTTCCTTGCCCTGCCCGGCGCCGTCATCATGGCTCGCGGCGGGCTCTGACTGGCCCGACAGGGGCGGCCAAGTTTGCGAACCCCAAGATTCGCGAAAGCCCAGGTTTGCGAAAGAAGTGGCTTGATAAGTTCATAGACCAGCGGACGACGATTGAAGGACTTGATGTACGAGATGATGCTGGCTCACGGAAACATGGGGGAGGGCATCAACTCCGTCTTCATACTGTTCGGGATGATAGCGATCATGGCTTTCGGCCTCGCACGAGTGTATGAGACAAGAAAGTAGGGGCATCGGGAATCGCTGGATCGAACCCGACCACATCACCGAGATCTGGTATCAGACGTTCAACCAGCAGCCCTGGGCGGCCGAGCTCGTAGGCTCGTCCCGGGCTGCGTGCGAGAACTACTTTCGGCACTTCTTGTCACATTGGGCCCACGATCCCAATGTGTTCGAGCCCGAGGATGTGGCGGCCTGGGTGGACAACTTCATGGCACCCGGCAATCTCCAAGGGGGATTCAACTGGTACGTCGTCTCGGCCCCCGGACGCCTCGAGCTGTTCAACCACGGCGCCCCCGAATTACCTCCCATAGATGTCCCGACTCGCGTGCGTTGGGGAGCAAGCGACAAGGTGCTGAAGGCGGAATGGGGAGACCGGCTCGGCGACTACTTCTCCGATCTCGATTTCGGGGTAGTCCCGGGGCGCGGCCACTTCATCCCCTACGAGGATCCGGCCTTTGCGGTCAAGGAGATCGTCGACTTCTTCGGAGAGATCTCTCGAACCTTGCGGCCGTAACCACCTGTGGAGTGGTTGGGGACACGAAGTTCGGCTATGAGGCCAGGTGGGCGACCGTCCGCATCTGCCTCAGGACGACGTCGAGCCGGTCGGGAGCGTCGGTGATCATCCCGTCCACACCCGCGGCCAGCAGCCTCGCCATGTCGTCGGGATCGTTGACCGTGTAGGGATAGACGAAGAGGCCGTGGGCATGGGCCTCCTCCACCACCGCACCGTTAACCACCTCGAGATGAAGCCCGATGCAGGAAGCGAAGGCGGCGGCTCCCCTTATCCCCCAGGCGATCTCATCGGGGGCCGCGCGGCAGTCGAACAGCAGCATGAGATCGAGCTGAGGGCATGCCTCGGCCAGCGCTTGAAGCGTGGACTGCTTGAAGGAGAGCACGATCACGCGGCCGAGCCCTGTTTGCTCGGGGACGAGCTCGAAGCGGCGAAGCAGCCACAGCAGCTTTCTTCTCGGCTCGTCCTCAGACGATCGACCCTTGAGCTCGATGCAGAGCCGGGCACAGTGCCGGTAGCGAGCCAGGACCTCTTCGAGCGTGACCATCTTCGTGCCCGTGTAGATCTCGCTGAACCAGCTTCCGACATCCAGGTCTGAGAGCTCACCCAGGGTCAAGGCGGATACCAGCCCGCCCATGGCTCGAGCGGGCGCCCTGACCACCCGGTCGAGGTCCTCGTCGTGGAACACGACCAAGTGCCCGTCCTTGGTGGTGTGGACGTCGAGCTCGAGGTAATGAGCCCCCATCGACAACGCGAGATCGAAGGAGGCCAGTGTGTTCTCGGGAGCATGAAGGGATGCGCCTCGGTGTCCGATGTTCACGAGCTCCCTGGAGGCTCGCCACCTCCGTGCCCCTTCCACGTGTCCACTGTGAACGCCGCTTGTTAAGAAACCCGGGCATTGTCGCGAACAATGGCCGAAGCCGAGTTGAACCTTGACGCGAAGAGAGCCGGCCCTGGGGGCCGGCTCTCTGTGATCGAGTACTGAGTTGCAGTGAAGGCGTTAGCAGCTCGACAGGGTGTCGGCGCCGGGGCCGCCATTGCATCTATCCTTGCCGCTGCCCCCGTTGAGGGCATCGGGGCCCGAGCCGCCCGCCAGGTTGTCCCTGCCGCTGCCACCCTTGACCTTGTCGGCACCATCGCCGCCGCCCAGAGTGTCGTCGCCGGCAAACCCCTGCACCAGATCGATACCTGCTTCGCCGTAGACCTTGTCGTTGCCGAAGCCTCCGGAGGTCTTGTCGTTGCCCTTGCCGGAGAGGATCTTGTCGCTGCCTTCCGCCCCCTGCAGGTTGTCGTTGCCGTCTGATCCCTGCAGCTCGTCGTTGCCCTTGCGGCCGAGCAGCGTGTCGTTGCCCGAACCTCCAAGGGCGAGGTCGTTACCGCCGCCGCCGTCGAACTTGTCGACACCGGCGAAGCCGCAGAAGACGTCGCGGAACGGAGTGCCGGTCCTGTTGTCATCGTTCAGAGTGCCGGCGAACTTCTTGCCGCCACCGGTAAGAGGTGTGGTCTGTCCGTAGTTGAGCCCGGCGCATGGGCCGGTGGTGATGTCGGAAGTCCACGTGCGCGTGACGTCATCTTTCGTATCCCCAGCTCTAAAGTCGTCGAGGTTCTCATCGAAGAACGCGCGCACGGTGTCGGTCCCGGTGACGTTGCTCTCGTAGGTGAAGCTGCAGTACCCGTTGGGTCCGGTGGTGCATTCGCCGAGGTACCCGCCGCGGCCGGCGCCGAAGGCGGTGCCCTTGTTGGGCCCCTTGGGGATGTCGGCGTCGCAGATAGCGCCGCCCACGCCGAAGCCCAAGCCGTCGAGCAGCCTGCAGGTGACGGTGTGGGACTTGGTCGTGCTGGTGGTCGCAGCCTCGGGCATGGCATCCACGCGCGTTACCGTGCCGGGGGTTGCCCACCGAACCGCGACGACATCGGTGTCGTCG
>DASRPA010000070.1:0-13988 GCA_035646635.1 Actinomycetota bacterium
GCTCGTCGAATGCCTCGCACGCCAGGGCCGCATCGACGAGGCACGCGCGGTGTTCGAGCGGACCTGCGCGGGCGCGAACGACCTGGGGCTGTTCTCGGAGGAGCTCGACGTGAGCACGGGCGAGATGCTGGGGAACTTCCCTCAGGGCCTCTCCCACCTGGCGCACATCCAGGCCGCGCTGGCGCTGGCCCAATGCGAGTGAGCAAGCCCCCGCGGCGATCTTTTCGCGCTCAGCCTCGCTGAGCGAGGCTAACGTGGAAAAGGTCGTCCCAGGAGGTCTGGGTCAGATATTGCCTTGCTCTCTCCACTTGTCGTATATCGCCGACATCTCAGTCTCGGCCGCCTTGACGGAATCCTCCGCCGTCATGTTGCCGCGGGCGACTTCGGCGAACATCTGCGGAACCAGGAACTTCCCGAATAGCTCGTCGACGGCCGCGTTCACCGTGCCCGGATACCCGACATTGACGGAGAAGTCGTCGAAGCCCGCCAAGATCTCGTACTTGCCGGGCGGGTCGGAGACCTTGTCGTTTGCCAGCAGCTCTTTGAGGTCCTTGACCGTCCCTGGGAAGCTTGGAAAGTTGTAGTACTGGCTGTTAATAAACGCTTCTCTATAGTTCAGCGCGAGGTCGACGAGGAACTTCTGAGCCATCTCCTTCTGCTCGGAGAATTTCCAGATGATGTACACGCCGAGCAGGTGCTCGAGGCCCAGTCTCTGGGTTCCCTCGGGGACCGGTGCGAGGAAGACGTCGATGCGTACTGCAAGGCGACGCGGCATCGCAAGCTATTCGAGCACGTCTCTGACCCCAATGATGGCGAGGAAGTAATCGCGGACCTGCTCTGCGACCTGCGCCACCTGGCCGACTCGATGCAGGTCGATTGGGATCAGGCAGGGACCAGGGCCGCCACACACTACGGCGCGGAGCTCAAGGACAAGGACGGCTTCGCGATGGACCCGGACCCCGTCTTCTACGTGAGCGTGCACGGCGGGATCGCGGAGGCTATGACCCACGGCGCCGCTCGAGTCGTTCAGGTCGACTGGGACGGATTCGAGAACGAAGGCGACTACAGCCTCAGCAGATCGCGGTCATGGGTTGCGAAGTCAACGGCCCGGGCGAGGCGCGCGACGCCGACATCGGCATCGCCGCGGGTCCGGGGCGCGGGTTGCTGTTCGCGAAGGGCAAACAGATCGGTTGGGTACCGCACGACGGCCTGGTCGACGCCCTGCTCGAAGCGGCCGAGCGCGTCACCGAGGAGATTCGAGCGACCGGCGAGGTCGGAGACGGAGCGGCAACGGTGCTCAAGGGCGCCGCTCGCCGACAGGGGCCTCCTGTGGTGCCGATCGGCATGGGTCCTCCCAGCGACCCCTCCCACCCCTCTTAAACCAAAGCGCTTCCCATATTTGGTACCCTTGCAAAAGGGTACAGCTCTACGAGTACCCTGAATTGATCACCGCGGGATCCCTAACCGCAGCGTCGCGGCGTGGGCGCACACCGGGAGAGAGTTCGCGTAGCCCAAAGGCAAAGGGGAACGTCATGAGTCGCCGCAGCCAGCCGCTGCCCATCACCCGTCGAACTTTCCTACAGGGGGTGTCCGCAGCCGCGCTGCTTGCGGCCTGCTCCGGCGGGGAGTCGAGCCCACAAAGCGCAGCCCCTACAGAGGGTGCGCCGGAGGAGAAGTTCACCGAGCCCGCCACCCAGCTATCCGGCGATCTCCGCCTCCTGATGTGGAGCCATTTCGTCCCAGCGCACGACGAGTGGTTCGACACCTTCGCCCAGGAGTGGGGTGAGCAGGTCGGCGTCAACGTCACCGTCGACCACATCGACGTCACCACCATCCCCGCACGTATTTCGTCGGAGATCGGCTCCGGTGAGGGGCACGACCTCATTCAGATGATCGCGACACTGTCGCAGTTCGAACCGAGCGTTTATCCCATGAACGACCTCATGGACGAGGCCAACAATCGCTTCGGCAAACAACTGGAGCTGTGCCAGAAGTCGAGCTTCAACCCGACGACCGAGAACTACTACGCGTACGCACCGGCGTGGTCGCCCGACCCAGGTGACTACCGCAAGTCCTTGTGGGAAGAGGCCGGCCTGCCCGACGGACCCTCGACCTGGAACGAGCTCCTCGAGGGGGGCGGCAAGATCTTCAGCGAGCAGAACATCCAGATGGGCTTGGGGATGTCCCAGGAGATCGACTCGAACATGTACGCCCGCGCCCTCGTCTGGTCGTTCGGAGGGGCCGAGCAGGACACCAGCGAGCAGGTGACCTTGTTGTCCGACCAGACCATCGCCGCGGTCGAGTACTCGAAGGAACTCTTCGAAGCGGCGATGACCGAAGAGGTGTTCGCGTGGAACCCGGCGTCGAACAACGAGGGGCTCATCGCCGGACAGCTGAGCTACATCCTCAACTCGATCTCGGCATGGCGCACGGCCCAGGAGAGCATCCCGGATATCGCGAAGGACGTCTTCTTCGTCCCGGCCCTCGAGGGCCCGGAGCGTCAGCTGGCCGCGCAGCACGTCATGTACAACTGGATCAGTCCGAAGTTCTCGACCAACTTCGACGCCGCGCAAGAGTTCCTGCTCCACTACACGGAGAACCTGCCGAGGGCCGCCTACGAGTCCAAGTTGTACGACTTTCCGGGCTACCCCGACCAGGTGCCGGAGCTGGACGGCTGGCTCGACGAGGACCCATTCACGATCGAGGGGGACGACTCGACCAAACTCCAACCCCTGAAGAACGCTGTGGACTGGTCGACGAACCTGGGCTACCCGGGGCCGGCCAGCCCGGCCGTCGGCGAGATCAACGGCACCTTCATCCTGCCCAACATGCTCGCGCGGGTCGCCCGCGGTGGCCAGGAGGCGGAGGAGTCGGTCGAGCAGGCGCACCAGGAGTGCGAGCAGATCTTCGAGAAGTGGCGGAGCGAGGGCCTGGTCGGCGGAAGCTGATACCGGGACCGATCGGCAACGCCGGCGAGGGGAGAGTTCAAGATGGCGCACGTAGTCGAGGTGCGGGGGCTCAAGAAGCAATTCGAGAAAGGCGATGTCCTCGCGGTCGACGGAGTGGACATTGCGACCCGTGAGGGCGAGTACCTCGTCTTGCTCGGGCCCTCCGGCTGTGGCAAGACGACGTTGCTACGCATGATCGCCGGCCTCGAGGAACCCACCGAGGGTGAGATCCTCATCAGTGGGAACGTCGTGAACGGCCTCCCCCCGCGGGCCCGAGGCATCGCGATGGTGTTCCAGAGCTACGCGCTGTATCCGCACAAGACCGTGCTGGAGAACATCACCTTCCCGCTAAAGGCGACGAAGATCGATCGCTACGCCCGCCGTGAGAAGGCCGACTGGGCCGCCGGCCTCCTCGGCATCGGCGAGTTGCTCGACCGCAAGCCTCGTCACCTGTCTGGTGGTGAGCGTCAGCGCGTGGCGCTCGCCCGAGCGCTCGTCCGAGACCCCAGTGTGTTCCTCCTCGACGAACCGCTCAGCAACCTCGACGCGAAGCTGCGCACGTCGGCCCGTGACGAGCTGAAGCAGTTCCAGGAGCGACTGGGCACGACGACGATCTACGTGACCCACGACCAGGTAGAGGCGATGGGTCTCGGCGACCGCATCGTCGTCATTCTCAAGGGTAAGGTCCGCCAGATCGGACCTCCGGAGGAGGTGTACTCCCATCCGGCCGATACCTTCGTTGCGACCTTCATCGGGTCGCCGCCCATGAACCTCATCGACCGTGGCGACCATCTCCTCGGCTTCCGGCCGGAGAACTTCTTGCCCGTCGAGGCGATCGACAGCAACGGGGGCAACCTGCTCGAGGTTGATGTGCAGGTGCACCGCATGGAGTATCTGTCCGGCGACCGGCACATCTACGCGACCACCTCAGGTCTCGGGAGCGACGACGCCCACATCATCGCTCGGATACCCGCGACCGTTAACGTCGCCGTGGCCGAGGACCGCGCCCAGCGCTTCGCCGTTCACGAGAAGGATCTGAGGTTCTTCGACGCTGACACGGGGTTGCGTACCGAGCCGCGACCGGTCCGCTCGTGACGCAAACCGACCGCGCCGACGGGGTTGGGACGGCGCCCGCCGGTACCCTGGCCCGGGACCCGGACCCGCGGACGGCGCCACCGAGGCGGAGACTCGCCGACCGTGAGGGTGTCCTGGCGAAGCTCTTCTTGCTGCCGACCGCCGTGTACATCATCGGCCTGGTCGCGTTTCCGTTCGTCCTCGCCATCCTGTTCAGCTTCAGTGACGTAACCACCGGGAACCCGAGCCTCGACTTCGTCGGACTCCGTCAGTGGCGCACGATCCTGGGTTCGAGGGTGTTCTGGACTTCCTTCAGGAACACGATCACGTTCACCGTAATCTCGATGGCGCTGATGGTCGTGATCTCGCACGTCCTCGCGACGTTGCTCGTGAAGGACTTCAAGGGGAAGTGGCTCGTTCGGTTTTGCGTGCTGCTGCCATGGACGACCCCGGTGTCGCTTGCGGCGGTGTCGTGGCTGTGGTTGCTCAACTCGATCTTCAGCCCCATCGACTGGGTGCTGCGCTGGTTCGGGCTCATCGAGGCCAACATGTATTACCTGGGGCGACCGGTCCTCGCGATGGGATCGATCATCGCGGTGCACGTGTGGCGCATCGTCCCGCTCGCGACCGTCATCATCATGGCCGGGCACATGGCGATCCCCGGTGAGATCGACGACGCCGCGGAGATAGACGGGGCCGGGTTTTGGCGGAAGTTGCGGGAGATCACCATCCCGCTCACGCTGCCGATCACCGCGGTGGCGGTGCTCTTCGGCGCCATCCTCACCTTTGCTGATATGACCGTCGTCTTCATCCTGACGAGGGGTGGTCCGACCCAGGCCACCCAGGTGCTGTCGAGCTGGGCCTTTTTCAAGGGCATCGAGGGCGGTGACCTCGCCCAGGGCGCGGCGGTGGCCCTCTTCCTGTTCCCCCTCCTGCTCGCCGCGGCGATCGCGATCCTTCGGGCGGTCCGGCGTACGGAGGTGATGTAGCCGTGGCTGCTCCCACGCAGGACCCCGTCGAACAGTTTGCCGGTGGCCGCATCGACGTCACGAACCAGGGTGAGGTCGACCGGATACGCCGGCAGCGCCGCCGCCGCGCCGTCGGCGGGCGCACCGCTCTATACACTCTGGCGATCATCGCAGTGGTGTTTGCGGCGGGACCGTTCATTTGGAGCGCGATAACCTCGTTCAAGGTGGACCCGGACCTCTACACGAAGGCAAACAACCCGTTCATCTACAACCTGCCCCCGACCCTCGAGCACTGGAGGTTCCTGCTCTCAGATACGCAGTTCCTGACGTTCGCATGGAACACACTCTGGGTCGGGCTGCTCGTGGTCGCGATCACGCTTTTCGTCGGGCTTCCCGCCGCCTACGCGCTTGCGCGTCTCGAAATGAAATGGAGTGGTCCGCTCGGCATCGCCATCTTCTTCGTGTACCTCATCCCGCCGACGTTGCTGTTCATCCCGATGACCCGGGTCGTTGGGAACCTCGGGCTGCTTAACAGCACGTGGTCCCTGGTGTTGATCTACCCGACGATCACGATCCCGGTGTCAGTCTGGCTTCTCATCGGGTTCCTGAAGGGCATCCCCAAGGACGTCGAGGAGCAGGCCCTGGTCGACGGCTACAGCCGGTTCAGCGCCTTCATCCGCGTCGTCATCCCGCTCGCCTTCCCCGGGATCGTCGCCGTCATCGTCTTCGCGTTCACCCTGACGGCCCACGAGTTCATCTACGCGCTCGCGTTCCTCTCTTCGACCGCGGAGAAGTCCATCAGCATCGGAGTTCCGACCGAGCTGATCCGCGGCGACGTGTTCTTCTGGCAGTCGTTACAGGCGGCGGTGGTGTTCGTTGCACTGCCGATCGCGTTGGTCTTCAACCTCCTCCTCGGGCGCTTCATCTCCGGCTTCACGATGGGTGCAGTGAAGGGCTGATCGCCCAGCCCTGTTCGCGACCGTCACTGAAAGAGCAGAGCCCAGGTGACGTAGTCGAGGTCGAGGCCCTCGCCGGCCCCCTCGGGCGCGTAGGGCTCACGCTCGGGCTCCCGCCCCTCCGACTGGTTGCTTCGAATGAGTTCCTCGGGGCTCGACCGGTGCCGCTGGGGCAGCTTGACCACGTCGCCCGTCGGTGTCGTGAAGCTCCAGGTCCCGTCGCGCGCCCGGGTCATGCTGTAGCCGCCCTCGTGCACCATGCGGTGATGGCGCCTGCACAGAAGCGCGAGGTTCGCCCAGCTCGGTCGGACCCTCCTTGGTCCAGTGCACGATGTGATGCGAGTCGCGCGAACCCAGGCGAGCCGGCGACATTCGTCGTCGAACGCGATGGGGGGCGACAGACCATCGAGGCGGAGCTCGGCACAGGCATCGTGTCCGAGGAGGACGAGCTGCTCGCGCTCGCACCCGCAGGTGAAGACGTCGGCGAGGTCGGCGACGGCGAGCAGAAGGTTGGTTACCTCGGAGTCGGCCCACAGCCCGAGATCAAGTCGTATGGCTTCGGAGAAGCGATAACGCATTCCGGGGAGCGCGTTTGGGACATGACCGTGAGATCGGTCATCGGAGTTCCTCAGGTGTTCGCGCAGGTGTTCAACGGCGATATCTTCGAGGCGCTCGGGGGCGAGGGTGATCGTTCTGCGGAGGACAGCCCAATCGGCATCGTGGGGGCCAGCCGCATCGTTGGCGAAAGTGCCAACCGGGGTGAGTACACCAACATCCTCGAGATGATCGCCGCGTTCACCATCTTCGTGGGACTAATGAACTTGTTGCCGCTGCCGCCGCTCGACGGTGGTCACCTCGCGGTGGTCGCTTGGGAATCGGTGACCAAGCGCAAAGTCGACATCCGCAAGTTGATCCCGGTGTCGGCGGCCGTGATCGGGTTCTTCATCGTCCTGTTCGTGGCCATCCTCTACCTGGACCTGGCTAGGCCCGTCGACCTTCCGTTCTGAATGATCGCTCCTTACAAGCGCCGCAAGTCGAGGCAACTCTCGGTCGGCAACGTCGTGGTCGGAGGCGATGCGCCGGTCTCGATTCAATCGATGACGACGACGAAGACCGAGAACGCGCAGGAGACGATCATCAGGTTCACGAACTCGCGATCCAGGGTGCGGACATCGTGCGGGTCGCCGTTCCTCACGAGGAAGACGCGCGCTCCCTCCCTCAGATCGTCGAGCAGGGCGGAGTGCCGATCATTGCCGACATCCACTTTTCGGTTCGTCTCGCGATGCTGGCTCTCGAGACCGGGGTGCACGGGCTGCGAGTCAACCCGGGAAATATGCGCAATCCGAAGCACATCAAGGAGGTTGCCGACGGCGCGCGCGAGCGGGACATCCCGATCCGCATCGGAGTCAACGCGGGATCGCTGGACAAGAAGCTGATTGCGAAGTACGGACGACCCACGGCCGAGGCTCTCGTCGAAAGCGCGCTCTACGAGATCGGCTTACTCGAAGAGCATGGCTTTCGCGACATCAAGGTGTCGGTCAAGCATCAGAACGTTACTGAGATGATCGCCGCTTACCGGCTCCTGGCCGAGAAGACCGACGTTCCGCTACACCTCGGCGTCACCGAGGCCGGGACACCCAAGCAGGGCATTCCCAAGTCGGCCATCGGCATCGGTACGCTGCTGGCCGAGGTCATCGGCGACACGTTTCGGTGTCGCTGACGACGAATCCGGTCGAGGAGGTCAAGCTCGGCAAACAGATCCTTCAGATCCTCGGCCTGCGTGAGTCCGGGTTCGACCTCGTCGCCTGTCCGTCGTGCGGCCGCGCCGAACTGGACGTGTTCGAGCTCGCGAACGAGGTCGAGAAACGAATGAGCCTCGAGGCCCTCGCCGCCTTGCTCGGACACAAGAGCCTGTCGATGACGCTGATCTACGCCCGTATCGCCGATCGCACGGTTGCAGATGAATACTTCGCTGTCTCCGAGAGGATCGAGGCCCTCTACCACCGGGCGCAGGCGCTGCCGGCGGATGTCGAAGGTTCCAAGATGGCCAAGCTGCGAAACGAGATGAACCGGCGCATGCTCGGCAACGGCTACTGTGCCCGGCCGGTGGAGCTGGACTGCCACTTCGAGTCGATCTGTGAGTCGTGCACGTTCTTCGTCACCACTATCGACTTCAAGCCGACGCTAGAGCGTCAGCGCGACGATGCCGAGGCCAGAGGCCAAGTTGGTCGTCGGCGGATCTTCGACGGACTTCTGGCACGTCTTGAGCAGGACGCGTCGTGACGTTCTGTTTCAGGTGGGGTTGCTGGGGACGGGCGGCGAAACACCCCTATGGCGCCGTCGGATCCTCCCTCAATGCAAGCTGCAGGTCGAGCCCGGCTCACCGCGGGGCGCGACCTATGCAGCGTCAGGATGGATTCGAGTAACCAAGGCGCCGCGTTATTCCTCGACGTACTCGTTCGGGCCCACGCCCTCACGCCGATAGCGCTCGAGGTCCACCTTGCTGAGCGTCGCGCTTGGCCGGTCACACCCAGCGGGGCGATCACCGATGAGCTCTTCGATCATGTCCGGCGTGTGAATGACCGGCGAGATCTTCACAATCTCGGAGTAGAGGAAACGCTTGCGGTTGCTCCTCCCTGGGGTAGCGCGCCACTTCCATCCAGGATGTCGAAAGACCTCAGACCCCTTCACCTGAGGGGTAAAAAACAGGATCAGCGGTGTGACCCGGCTCGATTCAGGCGCCCCAACGAGGGACGCCGCCTTAGAGTTCGGCCGTTCGTGCCGTCGTATGCAAGGAGCTTGGATTGCTGTCCTTCGTCTACCAGGTCGTCCGCTCGGTCTTGCGACTCATCGTCTGGAGCTTGAGGTCTCGAGATGCTCAGGCACTTGAGGTCATGGTCCTACGCCACCAGCTCGAGGTCCTCGACCGTCAGGTCGGTCGCGCCCGCTTCGAGCCCCAGGACCGCCTGCTGCTCGCCGCCGCCAGCCGACTGATCTCAAGAGCTCGCTGGCATGTCTTCTCAGTGCGCCCCGAGACACTTCTGCGCTGGCACCACCGTCTCACGCGCAGAGCGGCTCGGTGGGGGAGCAAGAGTCGCGGACGGCCCCCTATCTCTCGGGACCTCAAGAACCTGATCGTCCGCTTCGCCAAGGACAACCCGCGCTGGGGCTACAAGCGCATCCAAGGCGAACTCAAGAAACTCGGTCACGACGTCTCGGCAATGACCATCCGCGACGTACTGCGCCGCTTGGGTCTCGGACCCGCTCCGAGGAGGGCGGGTCCAAGCTGGTCGGAGTTTCTACACGCTCAGGCCTCGGCCATCCTGGCATGCGACTTCTTCACGGTCTACGGAGCCTGGGGCAGGACGATCTACGTGTTGTTTGCGATCGAGCTCTCGAGTCGCCGGGTTCACCTCGCCGGCTGCACTGCCCGTCCCAACGACGTCGCCGAACCGCTCGGCTCCGAGGTCATCGTGCACTTCGAGATGGATTCGCCGCCGGTCCAGACCAAGGACGTCTTCGACCTTGCCGCCGACCTCGAAGGAAGCGGATATCAGCTCGGCCGCGAGCACGCCACGTTCACGGCGCGGCTCCACCCACGTACTGACGCCAACGACGGCACACCGTTGAAGCTGGCCGTGGACGTGGAGAACCTCTATCTCTTTGACAAGGAGACCGGAGCGGCACTCAGCTAACGAGCACCGCCGCTGGCGATCTTTTCGCGCTCAGCCTCGCTGAGCGGGGCTAGCGTGGAAAAGATCGATCCTATTGGCTAGGCCCGGTCGGCCAGCTCCTTGTCGAGAAAGAACAGCGCGTCTCCCCTGTCGCCGATGCGCTTGAGCGCTCCGACGATGTGGCCGACCGACTTCTCCTCCTCGACCTGCTCCGTGGCGAACCAGTCGAGCCACGCCTGGGAGGCGTAATCGTGCTCGTCCACGACTGCCGAGTAGAGATCGCCGATCGCCCGGCTGACGGCCCGCTCGTGCTCGAGTGCCTGCTCGAAGACCTCGAGGGGCGAGGAGAAGTCGTGCGCAGGCTGCTCGAGAGCCTCGAGGCGCACCCGGCCCTCGCGGTCGTTGATGAAGTCGAAGAACTTCATCGCGTGCTCGACCTCCTCCTGGCTCTGCAGCCGCAGCCAGCGGGCGAAGCCGGGCAGGCTCTGCGCCTCGCAATAGGCGGACATCGACAGGTAGACGTAGGCCGAGCGCAGCTCCATGGCGAGCTGGTTGTTCAGGGCGGCATCGATCCTTTCGGCAAGCATGGAGCCGAGTCTACTCTCAAGCGTCGAAGAGCTGGGGGACCGCGGTGAGCCTCACCCGGACATAGGAGCCGATCGCAAGGTCGGGGCGTGGCCCCAGGAGTCGCACGTCGAGCGAGGAGCCGTCTTCGAGCCGGGCTCGCACGAGCTGGTCGTGGCCGTAAAACTCCGCATCGACGATGCGGCCGGTCCCATCACCGGACTCGAGCGACACCGTCTCCGGGCGCACCATGACCACGACGTCCCCGTCGCAGTGTCCCTGTGCCTCGACTGCTCCCACGGCAGTGTGCGCCCGCCCGGATCGCACCACCCCGGGAAGGAAATTCGCTTCGCCCACGAGCTCGGCCACGGATCGCGACGCGGGGTGCCGATAGACCTCGTGCGGCGCCCCGGTCTGCAGGATGCGCCCCTCGGACATCACCGCCAGCTGGTCCCCGATCGCCAGTGCCTCTTCCTGGTCGTGGGTGACGAAAACCGCCGTCGCCTCGGCCGCCTTGAGGACCTGCTTCACCTCAGCGCGCAGTCGTGCCCGAAGCGATGCATCGAGGTTCGAGAAGGGCTCGTCGAGCAGGACCACGGCGGGGCGGGGAGCAAGCGCCCGGGCGAGCGCCACGCGCTGCTGTTGGCCTCCCGAGAGCTCGTGGGGCATACGCTCGGCGAAGCGATCGAGGCGCACCATCTCGAGCACCTCGCGCACACGGGCGTGCTCTCCCTTGGGGAGTCCAAAAGCGACGTTGCCCATCACGTCGAGGTGAGGGAACAGGGCCCAGTCCTGGAACACCATCCCGACCCGCCGCTTCTCGGGGGGCACCCAGGCCGCCTGCGAGGCGACCACGCGTTCGCCCACCAGCACCTCGCCGCCGTCGGGCCGCTCGAAACCGGCCATCACCCGCAACGCAGTCGTCTTGCCGCACCCTGAGGGACCGAGCAGGGCGGTCAGCGCGCCACTCTTGATACAGAGATCGAAGCCGTCGAGCGCGACCACGGGCCCGAACGACTTACGAACCCCGTGGCAACAGAGAGCCGTCACTTGCTCTCGACCTCCGCCTCATCGACCTCGACGCGCCGGGCGAGGAAGTACAAGGGCACCGCGCAGATCGCCAGCAACAGCAGGGCGGGGCCGGCGGCCTTGCCGTAGAGGCCCGCCGCCGCACCACTCCACACCCTGGTGGCGAGGGTCTCGAAGCCCGTGGGGCGCAGCAACAACGTCGCCGGCAGCTCCTTCATGGCGGTGAGGAAAACGAGGGCCGCGCCGGCGCCGGCACCCTTGGCGAGGAGCGGAGCGACCACGGCCCTGAAGGCGCCCAGCCGGCTCTTTCCCAGAGCGCGTGCCGCCTCCTCGAGCCTTGGCCCGACCTGGAGGAGCGAGCCACGCAGCGGCTCTACCGCCTGCGGCAGGAACAACACCACGTAGGCGATCACAACCAGGGGCAGGCTCTGATAGAGGAGCGGAACCGTGTTGATCGAAAAGAACACCAGCGCCAGCGCCACGACGATTCCGGGCAGCGCATAGCCCGAATAGGAAACGCGCTCGACGACGGTTGCAAGACGCCGAGGTCGGTGGACGGCGAGCAGCGCCACGGGCAAGGCGGCAAGCAGAGCCACCGCGGCCCCCGCACTCGACACCAGAATCGAGCCCAGTCCGGCCGCCCAGGTGAAGCGGACCTCCTCCCCCTCGGACACCGCCCGAAGCACCCAGAAGACGATGACTCCGACCGGCAGCACGAAGGCAGCCAGCGACAGGGCAGAGCAGAAGGCGAATGCGGCCCACTTCCAGCGGCCGAGTGCCACGCGCCGCAACGGTCTGCGGGAACCAGCGCCCGATCGGTAGTAGCGGGCGCGGCCGCGCGCCGAGTGCTCGAGCACCAGGACAGAGAGCGCGACCGCCACCAGCAGAAGAGAAAGGATTGCCGCCGGGGCCCGGTCGAAAGCGCCGCGGTATTGCAGATAGATGGCCTGAGTGAAGGCCGGGAAGCGCATCAAGCTCACCGCGCCGAAGTCGTGGAGGGTGTAGAGCGCCACCAGCAGGCATCCGGCTGCAATCGAGGGTCGCAGCAGTGGCAGCGTCACGCTCCTGAAGGTGGCCCATGACGAGCGCCCGAGGCTGCGCGCCGCCTCCTCGGCGGCCGGGTCGAGGCCCTTCATGCCGGCGGCCACCAGGAGATAGACGTAAGGGTAGGTGAACAGCGTCAGTGACGCCCAGGCGCCGGGCCAGCCGGTGATGTCGGGGAGCGAGCCGGCGAGGGCGGTGTCCTGCAGGGCCGCGTCGAGCAGTCCCCCTTGACCGAGCGCGGCCAGGAGCGCGAACGCACCGACGTAGCTCGGTATCACCAGCGGGAGGGCTACGACCACTCCCCACAGACGCCGGCCGGGAAGGTCGGTCCTCACGGTGAGCCAAGCCAGCGGCACACCGAGGGCTGCGGCCGCCAGTGTCACGGTCGCCGCCAGGCCCACGCTGCGCACGGCAAGCCACACGGTTCGGCCTCTCAGGATGAGGTCCCAGCTCGAGGCGTCGGCCTCCAGCGCCCGCACGACGAGGTAGGCGACGGGCAGGAGCATCAAAGCCCCGACTGCGAGACCACACAGGACCAGAGCGCGCCGCGCCTGCGACGCCTCTCGGCCGGCGCGTGACGCAGCCAGACCGGCGCGGATTACGGGGGCCGCGATGCTCATTAGAGGAAGCCAACTTGGGCAAGGAGGTCCAGGGCCTGCGGCAAGCGCTCGCCCAACTCGGAGAGGTCTATGTCCGGAGACTGGATCTGATCCAACGGAACGAGGTCGCCGCTCGGCTCCAGGTCCCGGACCACGGGGTACTCGAAAGTCTCCTCGGCGAAGAAGCGCTGTCCCTTGTCGCTGGTGAGGTAGTCGACGAAGGTCTCGGCGGCGCCGGCCTGGTCGGTGGTGTTGAGAACTCCAACGCCGGCGGCATTGATCAGCGCTCCGGGGTCACCGTTCGTGAAGAAGTGGTTGGCGACGGGTATGTCGCCCTCCTCGGCCGCGACCTCGTAGATGTAGTAGTGATTGACGAAGCCGACATCGATGGTTCCGGCCGCGACGGCCCGGACGACATCTGAATTCTCCTCGAACAGCTCAGGCTCGTTGGCTTGCAGCCCTTCGAGGAAGGCGAGTGTGGCCTCGTCGCCTTGGGCGTCGATCATGGCCGCCACGAAGGCCTGGAAGGATGAGTTCGTGGGAGGAAACCCGATGCGCCCTCTCCAGCTCTCGTCCGTGAAGTCTTCGATCGAATCCGGCAGGTCGTCCTCGGACAGCGCTTCCGTGTTGTAGACGGCGACCCGAGCCCGGCCCGAGGTTCCGACCCACAGGCCCTCCTGGGAACGGAACTGATGGTCGACGCGCTCGAGGATCGCATTGTCGATCGGCGCCAGCAGGCCCTCGGCGCCAACCACCCCCAGGGCCCCGGCGTCCTGGGAGAAGAAAACGTCGGCGGGGCTGGCCTCGCCCTCCTCCAGCAGCTGGGCTGCAAGCTCGGCCGAGTCGCCGTAGCGAACCTCGAGATCGATGCCCTCGTCCTCCTCGAATTGCGCCAGGAGCGGGGCGACGAGCTCCTCCTCGCGGCCCGAGTAGACCGTCAGCGTCGTCCCGGCGGCCTCCCCGTCTCCGTCGGCCCCACCGGCGGCGCCGCCGCAGGCGACCACCAGCAGGCCCAGGCACAAGACGAGTGCCATCCCGGTGCGTCTCCCTCTCACGTACGATTGCCCCCATTCGATGACTCGATGTTCGGTGAACCGAAGGTCGCAGCTTAGGCAGGGCTGATGTTAGGCGA
>DASRPA010000071.1:0-8227 GCA_035646635.1 Actinomycetota bacterium
AGACCTACCGGCCAATCTTCCGGACGGTATGATAAACATAGGGGTGGGAGAGGACCTCACCGTCTCGGAGCTGGCCCGTTTGGTGCAGAGGATCGTGGGGCATGAGGGCGAAATCAAATGGGACTCGTCCCGGCCGGATGGGACACCCCGTAAGCTGATGGATGTCTCGCGGTTGCAGGCTATGGGGTGGCAGCCAGAGGTTTCTTTGGAGGAGGGCATCCGGCGCACCTACGAGTGGTATCTGGATGGAGAAGGAGGACAGTGACCAAGACCGCCCTCATAACCGGCATCACCGGCCAGGACGGGGCCTACCTGGCTGAACTCCTCCTGGAGAAGGGCTACACCGTCCACGGCATTAAGCGGCGGGCCAGCCAGTTCAACACCGACCGGGTCGACCACCTCTACCACGACCCCCACGAAGAGGACGTGCGCTTCTTCATGCACTATGGGGACCTGACCGACGCCACCAACCTGGTGCGCATCGACCCCCGCTACTTCCGCCCCACCGCGGTGGAGACCCTCCTGGGCGATCCCGCCGGGTCCGCGATCATCAAGCACGTGGGCGGGCTCTCGGAAGTCGATAGCAACGGCGCCGTGATTCGCCCAGGGCACCGCACCCGGCGCGCCGGGTGCGAGACTGCTGGGATACGATACGTGCTTGTGAATGGTTGGGGGGGATTGGAATGAAGGCCCTGTTTCTTATCCCCGCGCGAGGGGGCTCAAAGGGCCTGCCTGGCAAGAACCTGGCATTGGTCGGCGGCATTCCGCTCGTCGGTCGCGCGGTGCGCGTGGCACGCCAAGTGGCCGCTGGCCTTCCGGGTTCGCGCGTAGTTTGCTCCACAGACGATCCAGCTATCGCAGAGGCGGCACAGGAGTGGGGTGCGGAGGTGCCCTTTGTGCGGCCAGACGATCTGGCAACTGATGACGCCCGCTCTCTGGACGTGGTGCGCCACGCTTTAAGGGCTCTGGACGAAGAGTTCGAGGTGGTGGTTCTTCTGCAACCCACGAGCCCTCTTACGGAGCCGAAGGACATACTCGGTTCGTTGGAACTTTTCCGGATGACCGGCGAGCCGGTAGTCTCGGTGTGCCGGGCGGAGCACCCGGGCGAGTGGCACAGAAGGATGGACCTCGCCGGCCGTCTTTCCGCCGTCCTACCGATCTCTAGTGCCGAGCGGCGGCAGAAGGTCGCGCCAACATACCGCCCGAACGGGGCAGTGTATGTAGCCTCGCCGGCTCAGGTGCGGGGCGAGGGGTTCTGGACGGCCGAGACCCGCGGGTTTATCATGCCAACAGAGCGATCCGTAGATGTAGACACGGCTGCGGATTTGGAGGTCGCACGGGCTCTCCTAGTCATGCGCCCCGTTGCGCCCGTCGAGATCGCGGGGAGGAAGATCGGCTTCGGCTACCCTTGCTTTATCATCGCCGAGGCGGGCGTCAACCACAACGGGAGCCTCGATATGGCGCTGAAGCTTGTGGATGCTGCGGCCGACGCCGGAGCCGACGCCGTCAAGTTTCAAACCTTCGTGGCAGAACGGCTCGTTACGGTGGCCGCGGCTAAAGCCGCCTACCAGGTGCGCAACACCGGTTCGCGCGGCTCTCAGCTCGAGATGTTGAAGGAGCTAGAACTCTCGCCGGAAGCACACACCGCAATCTTCGCGCGGTGCCGCCAGCGTGGCATCCTGTTCATTTCATCCCCCTTCGAGGAGGAGAGTTCCGATCTTCTCGACGCCTTAGGGGTTACGGCATTCAAAGTTCCTTCGGGTGAAATGACCAACCTGCCCTTCCTGCGCCACCTGGCGCGCAAGGGGCGACCCTTGATCGTCTCCACGGGTATGGCTACCCTGGCAGAAGTGGATGACACCGTGGATACACTGCGTGGGGAGGGCTGCCGGAAAATCGTGCTTCTGCACTGCGTGAGCCAATACCCAGCGAACCCTCGCGAATCCAATCTCCGGGCAATGGCCACTATGCGCGAAGCATTCGCGGCGCCGGTGGGGTTCTCTGACCACGCAGTGGGCAGCACGGTGGCGCTCGCGGCGGTCGCTTTGGGGGCCTGCGTCCTCGAGAAACACCTCACCCTTGACCGCGCGCTCCCAGGCCCCGACCACAAAGCGTCTCTTGAACCCGACGAACTGACGGACCTCGTCCGCTCAGTGCGTTCGACCGAGCAGGCTCTCGGGGACGGTCGCAAAGAGCCTACATCGTGCGAGATGGAGACTGCGCGCGCGGCCCGCAAGAGTCTCGTAGCTGCGAGGGTCATCCCCGTGGGTGCCGCCCTTACCGCCGATATGGTGGAGATCCGGCGCCCGGGTACGGGACTCCCACCCAAGCGCATGGACAGTCTCCTTGGGCGCCGGGCCCAGGGCGAGATTCCGGGTGGTACTCTTCTCGATGAGGAGATGTTCGATTGAGAACGGTGGGAGTCGTCACCACATCGCGAGCCGATTTCGGCATCTGTCGGCCGATCCTCCGGGCTCTCGTCGTCGAGCCGTCGATGAGACTCGCGCTATACGTCTCGGGGATGCACCTCTCAGCTCGTTTTGGCAACACTGTTGACGAGATCGAGGCAGAGGGATTTGGCGTCGCCGAACGCGTGGGAGTGCTCTCCGACTTGGATACTCCGGAGGCCGTAGCCAGCGCCATGGCACGCGGCGTCAGCGGGTTTGCCCGGGTGTTCGCCCGACGCCGCCCGGACCTGCTGCTGGTGATCGGGGACCGATTCGAAATGCACGCCGCCGCGCTGGCCGCGTTGCCTTTTGGAATCCCCGTTGCCCATATTCACGGCGGGGAAACCACGGAGGGTGCCTTTGATGAATCCCTGCGCCACTGCGTGACAAAACTCAGCCATCTCCACTTCGTTGCGAACCAGGAATACGCCCGCCGGGTCGTGCAGTTGGGGGAAGAGCCCTGGCGCGTGACCGTCGCGGGGGCGCCGTCCCTGGACAACCTCCAGGATCTTGATCCGCTGAGCCCCGACGAGCTGGAGCGCGAGCAGGGCATCCGGGTCACGCCGGAGACGCTTCTCGTGACCTTCCACCCGACGACTCTGGAGTACGAAGACGCCGGAGTTCAGACAGACGAACTTCTGGCCGCGCTGGAAGAATCCGGTCGACCCCTGGTGTTCACTATGCCGAACGCAGACACGGATGGGCTGGCCATTCGGAGTCGCATCGAGAGCTTCGTGGCCCGCTGCCCTCGCGCCGCAGCCAGCGAGAACCTGGGGACGAGGGGATATTTCGGTGCCATGGCGGCCTGCGCCGCCATGGTGGGCAACTCAAGCAGCGCTCTTGTCGAGGCGCCCTCCTTCGGACTGCCCGCCGTCAACGTCGGAAACCGCCAGCGCGGTCGCATGCGTGGAGCAAACGTTATCGACACAGGCTATCGGCGCGTCGACATCTCCAGTGCAATCACCCTTGCGCTGACTCCGGCTTTTCGGGAGTCACTCCTTGGCAAACCCAACCCATATGGAGATGGGCTGGCGTCGCCAAGAATCGTTACTCGTCTGAAGGAAATCCCTCTAGACAGCTCGCTAATCATGAAGCGATTCTACGACCTTCCCGGGCGGGGGATTCTATGAGCGGCAGCAGACCCCGAGTCGTCTTGCTCGGCGGCGGCGGCCATGCCCGCGTACTGCTGGACTGTCTTCTCCTCTGCGGCGGCACGGAGATCGTCGGCATGCTGGAGGCCGACTCATCCCGGGTGGGGGCAGTCGTCTACGGGGTGTCGGTGCTGGGCAACGACGATCTCCTTGCGGAGCTGGTGGGGCGCGGCGCGACCCACTTCATTGTTGGCATCGGAAGCGTTGGTGACAATGGGGCGAGACGACGCCTCTTCAAGATGGGCCTTGCTCAGGGGCTCCGGCCCTTGTTAGTGCGTCATCCTTCGGCGATCGTCTCGCCTCGCGCACAGGTGGGCGAGGGCTGCCAGCTCCTGCCCGGATGCATTGTGAACGCCGGAGCAGTGCTTGGACAAAACGTCTTGGTCAACACCGCAGCGATTGTCGAGCACGACTGTGTGGTGGCCGATCATGTTCACTTGGCGACCGGCTCGAGGCTGGCAAGTACTGTTCGCGTGGAAGAAGGGGCCCACCTGGGGGCAGGAGCTGTCGTTCGGCAGTCAGTGAAGATCGGCGCGCGCGCCATCGTGGGCGCGGGCGCTGTGGTTGTCCGGGATGTGCCCGGAGGAGCGGTGGTGGTGGGCGTGCCGGCGCGCCCACTCGGCGGGTTGGGGCGGTAGTGGCCATAACGGAGCATCTGTCTCGTATCTGCATCCCCGCGACCGCCACTCTGCGCGAAGCGCTCGAAGCGATCGATCGTGGGGGGCTCGAAATCGCGCTGGTAACAGATGATCTGGCCCGCCTCGTCGGTGTCGTAACCGATGGGGACGCCCGGCGCGCAATACTGGCGGGCGCGTCGCTGCAGGATCCGGCCGAGCGGCTGATGCAGAAGCGTTTCACGGCCGTGGGCACGAATGCCACTCGTGCCGAGGTCCTGGATCTGATGCGGGCGCGGAGTTTCGAGCAAATCCCGATCCTGGACGCGATGGGGCGGCTCGCCGGTATCCATCTTCTGCAGGAGATCATCGGTGCTGTCTCTCGCCCAAATTGGGCACTTATTTTGGCTGGCGGTCGGGGGGAACGGCTCCGGCCACTAACCGACTTCGTGCCAAAACCTATGATCAAAGTCGCCGGGCGCCCTATCCTAGAGCGCCTCGTGCTCCACCTGGTGGGCTTCGGTATCCGGCGGGTATTCCTCGCCGTCAACTACAAGGCGGAAATGATCGAGGGCCACTTCGGCGACGGCTCCGACTTCGGGTGTCACATCGAATACCTTCGTGAGGAGAAGCCCTTGGGAACAGGTGGCGCTCTCGGACTTCTGCCGGCCGTGCCTGTGGATCCCCTTCTAGTACTGAACGGCGACCTCGTGACCCAGCTTGATGTGGGGCAGATGCTGGCCTTCCATGCGGACGGAGGCTACAAGGCGACGGTAGGCGTGCACGAGTATGTTCATACGGTCCCCTTCGGGGTGCTTGAGCTCCAAGAAGGAAGCATTGTCGCAGTTCGAGAGAAGCCCACCGAGTCCTGGCCGACCAACGCGGGCATCTATGTGCTTGACCCTGAGCTGCTCGCGCGGGTCCCGCAGGCCACGTACTTCTCTCTTCCGGAGCTGGTGGAGGAGTGCATTGACCGCAACGAAGCCGTCGGCGCTTTCCAAGTAGAGGAAGACTGGATCGACGTCGGGCGACATCAGGAGCTCCAACGCGCTCGGGGAGAAACGGAGAATCCATGAGTTGGCACGGGAAGAAGGTCCTTGTCACCGGCGCCGACGGCTTCATTGGGAGCCACCTGGCCGAACGTCTGGTAGAACTGGGCGCCGACGTGCGCGCTTTCTGCTTATACAATTCGAACGGTTCCTGGGGCTGGCTGGACTATGCGAACAAAGCGGTCAAGCAAGCGGTGGAGGTGCGCCTCGGCGATATCCGCGATGCCCGTTTCGTGGAGGAGGCCTGCCGCGGGATTGACACGGTGTTTCACTTGGCCGCCCTTATTGCGATCCCCTACAGCTACACAGCGCCTGAGTCCTTCATCGATACCAACATCAAGGGCACACTGAACGTGCTGGAAGGAGTGCTGCGGGCCGGGTGCCGGCGAATGGTCAGCACTTCCACAAGCGAGGTGTACGGGACACCGGAGAGCGTTCCCATCAGCGAGACCCACCCGCTCCAGGGCCAGTCGCCCTACAGCGCTTCAAAGATCGGTGCTGACAAACTCTGCGAAGCGTACCACCTCTCCTTCGGAGTGCCGGTGGTGACCCTGCGCCCGTTCAACACCTACGGGCCTCGGCAGTCGACCAGGGCCGTGTTGCCGACCATTCTTGTCCAGCTGCTGGCGGGGAAGAGCGAGGTCCAACTGGGACGCCTCGACACTAGGCGCGACCTCACGTTCGTGCCGGACACAGCAGAGGGATTCGTCCGGGCTGGGGAGGTTGAGCATGTCGAGGGCGAGGTGATCCAACTGGGCACAGGACGTGCTGTTGCCGTGGGCGAACTCTTTGATGCGGCCTGCCGGGCCCTTGAGGTCTCCGCCACAGTCCTTCAGGACGAAGCGCGCCTCCGCCCCGAAAGCAGTGAGGTGCTTTTGCTGCTCTCGGACCCCGCCAAAGCCAAGCAGCTGCTGGGGTGGGAGGCTCAAGTTCCTCTCGATGAGGGCCTTATCTGCACCGCCCGATGGCTCAAGCGGAATCCACAGCTCTACGATCCGGAGCGGTATCATGTCTGAAACACCCATCCCCCTCTGCGTCCCGCATCTCGCCGGGAACGAGTGGCTCTATGTCAAGGAATGTTTGGACACGAACTGGGTGTCCTCAGTTGGTCTGTTCGTCGACCGCTTCGAGCGCGAGATGGCCGAAGTGGCCGACACAAAGTACGCCGTGGCGACGGTCAATGGGACTGCCGCCCTTCATACAGCCCTCATGCTGGCCGGCGTTGAGCCCGGAGACGAGGTTCTTGTCTCGGATCTGACCTTCATTGCCCCGGCGAACGCCATTCGATACATGGGAGCTCACCCCGTCTTTGTGGACGCGGAACCAGACTACTGGCAAATGGATGTCCGGAAGCTCAAGGACTTTCTCGAGCGGGGGTGCGACACGACCGCGCGGCCCCTACGGAACAAGGCTACCGGTCGCAGGGTAAGAGCGCTCCTGCCCGTGCACATCCTCGGCAGTGTCTGCGATATGGGATCCATCGTAGAGCTGGGCAATCGGTTCGGCCTCCCGGTCATTGAGGACGCCACCGAAGCCCTCGGTGCGAAGTACGGTGGGCACCCCGCGGGTTCTTTGGGGGTTATTGGGTGCTTCTCGTTCAACGGAAACAAGATCCTGACCACCGGCGGTGGCGGGATGCTTGTGACAAACGACGAGACCTTGGCCCAACGCGCCCGCTACCTCACCACCCAAGCCAAGGATGACCCACAGGAGTTCGTCCACGGCGAGGTCGGGTATAACTATCGGCTTCCCAATGTGCTAGCCGCAATAGGGTGCGCCCAACTTGAGCAACTGGACAGGTTCATTGCACGCAAGCGCGAGATTGCCGCAGCGTATACTGATGCCCTTGCTGATCTTCCTGGTGTGGCGCCCATGCGCGAGCCCCTTGAGACCTTCAGCACCTTTTGGCTGTATACCATTTGCCTCGACGAACCTCGCGCAAGGCTTGGGAGCAGAGACCTCATGAAAGCGCTGAATATCGAGGGAATCCAGGCCCGCCCTCTGTGGCAGCCAATGCATATGTCACCGGCTCACCCGGGTGCCTCTGCCACTGATTGCACCGTTGCCGAACGCCTGAATCGGGAGTGCCTAAGCATTCCGTGCAGTGCTGGGATCACGGAGCCACAGCAGCAGACCGTGGGTGCGATTCTTCGCGAGATGCTGATAGGCAAAAGCAGACCGGCATCGTGAACCCGGTTGACCGCACGCAAACGGCGCCGGCCCTCGGAGGAAGATGTTCGTTAGCGGAAGCTAAGGGGTCTTCTGTTGTACTCGAAGAGAACAGACCTACCAGAAGAGTCTTGTTCCTAACAGGCACCCGCGCTGACTTTGGGAAACTCAAGCCGCTGATTGGGGCGGTTGCGGTGAACCCGGGGCGGTTCAGCCGACCAGTTGATGGCGCCAACGGTGCAAAGGTCGGCTGACCGTAGGGGCGGACAAGGGCTACAACACCAAGAATTTCGTCAAGAAGACCCGGAGCCTTCGTATCACCCCCTATGTGGGCGAGATGAAAAAGTACAACGCCATCGACCAGAGGACCACCGGCTGGGAGGGCTACGCCACAAGTCAGCGCCGGCGCAAGATCGTGGAAGAGCCCTTCGGCTGGATGAAGGTGACCGGGGGTCTGCGCAGGCTCCGGCATCGGGGAGAGGAGAAGGTGCGGGCGGTGTTCGCCTTCACCTGCGCCTGCTTCAACCTGGTGAGACTGAAGAACCTGGAGGCGAAGCTGTGTCCGGCGTGAGGCTGAGGGGAGACATGGGGCCCTGCGGGGGCGCAGGAGGGGTCCCTCGGGGGAGAATCGCCTCCAACGGGGCTCCGCCTGGCTCATTTCAGTCCTTGACATCTATCGGCTCTCGCTGGTGTGAGTCGTTTTCAGCACCCTGCTAGGTTTGCAGTGTACGGAAACATGTCGCAGAATGGTGGTTCGTGAGGTATTCTCAGTCGCGTATTCGGCGAGAAGTTGAGAC
>DASRPA010000072.1:0-3577 GCA_035646635.1 Actinomycetota bacterium
CTCGATCTCCACCGGGAGCTGCGCCAAGGGGTGCCGGAGGCCATCTACGCAGAGCACAAGACCGCCGCCCAGGTCGTGGCCATCGCCGCCAAACTGCTGGAGCAGACCTCGGCCCCCGTGATCGCCACAAGGGTTCCTCGAGAGACTGCGACCGAACTCCTGCGCAGCTTCCCCGGCGCCCAACTCGAAGAGCTGGCCCGGCTCGTGATCCTGCGCTCGGATGAGCACCGCGAGCCGAAGCTGGGAACCGTCGCAGTCGTCTCCGCAGGGACCTCTGACCTGCCGGTGGCCGAGGAGGCCGCGGGAACGGCACGAGCCTTGGGGGCCGAAGTCGACTCGATCACCGACGTGGGGGTCGCCGGGGTCCACCGGGTGCTGGCCGTGGAGCAGCGTTTGCGCGAAGCCGGCGTGGTCGTGGTCGTGGCGGGCATGGAGGGCGCCCTTCCGAGCCTCGTCGGCGGTCTCACCCCGGCCCCGGTGGTGGCGGTGCCCACCAGCGTTGGCTACGGCGCCTCCTTCCAGGGGCTCACCGCATTGCTGGGGATGCTGAACTCGTGCGCCGCAGGGGTCGCGGTAACCAACATCGACAACGGCTTTGGGGCGGCAGTCTTCGCGATCAAGGCCCTCTCCCACCACTCCAAGTGAGCGTCCTCTTCTTCGACTGCTTCTCGGGAGCCGCCGGCGACATGATCCTCGGCGCCCTCCTCGATATCGGGGCTTCGGAGGCCGAGATCCAGGCCTGCCTCGGCGCACTGGAGGTGGGCGAGTGGCGCCTCGACGTCTCAGAAGTGGACAAGGGTGGCTTTCGCGCCACCAGGGCCCACTTCTCGATACCCGAGCACGACGACCTCAGCCGCACCTACCCCGACGTCGTGGAAAGCGTGGTCAGTGCCGCGCTCCCCGACGCGGTCAAGGCGTCGGCGATACTCGCGTTCACCCTGCTGGCGGACGCGGAGGCCACGGTCCACGGCAGCACCAGGGACCAAACCCACTTTCACGAGGTCGGCTCCGCCGACGCGATCTTGGACGTGGTGGCGGCGTTCGCGGCCCTCCACCTTCTGAGTCCCGAGAGGATCGTGACCTCCGCCGTCGCCACCGGCGTGGGGGGCCTGGCGGAGACCTCGCACGGCCGCATCCCGGTGCCGGCGCCTGCCGTGGCGGAGCTGCTCGCCACCCATAGCGTTCCGACGTTCCAGCGCGGCTCAACCGAGCTGCTCACCCCCACGGGGGCCGCCATCCTGGTTGCGGCCTCCGACTCGTTCGGCCCGTTGCCCGAGATCGCCTTCGAGCGGGTCGGCTACGGCGCCGGGCGCAAAGATCTCGAGCACCCCAACGTGGTGCGGGCCATCATGGGTGAAGAGGCTGCGAACCAGGGCTCCGAGGTTGCGCTGATCGAAGCCAACCTCGACGACATGAGCCCAGAGCTCGTTCCCTACGTGATCGAGCGCCTGTTCGAGGCCGGCGCCCTCGACGCCTGGGTGACGCCGGTCGTGATGAAGAAGGGCCGTCCGGGGCTGCTGCTGTCCGTGCTCGCCGAGGAAACGCAGGCGTCGGCTGCGATCGACATCTTCTTCTCCGAGACCACCACGCTGGGGCTGCGCACCTCGGTCGTCGAGCGCGAGGTTCTCGAGCGCGACTGGACCGAGGTCGATGTCGAAGGCGTTCCCGTCCGAGTGAAGCGAGGGTGGCGCGGGGGCCGGGTGGTAACCGCGGCCCCCGAACACGACGACGCGCGCCGGGCGGCTCAGGCCGGTGGATTGCCCCTCAAGGAAGTGAACGCGCGCGCCCTCAGGAAAGAAGCCGAGCGCAGGCCCTGAATCGCGCTCTCGTTAGGCGAGGGACGCTTTGAGCGTGATCTCGACGTTGTTCTTGAGCGCGTTCGACACCGGGCAGGCGTCCTTGGCCGCCTGGGCCGCCTTCTCGAACGCCGGGTCGTCGATGCCGGGAACACTGCCGTTGACCTCGAGGTCCATGCGCGTCACACGAAAATCATCGCCGACCTTGTCGAATGACGACACGGCCGTGACCTGGAGCCTCTCCGGTGCGTTGCCTTGCCCGGCGAGCTCGTTCGACAGGGCCATCGCGTAACAACCGGCGTGGGCCGCGGCAATGAGCTCCTCGGGGCTGGTCTTGCCTCCGGGGGTTTCCGAGCGCGAGGCCCAGGTGACGGGTAGCTCGTCGGCTGCTCCGCTGGAAGCCAGCGCTACCGAACCCGAGCCCTCCATCAGGCTTCCGGACCAAGTCGCTTCACCACGGCGTTGTGCGGACATGAGGTGCCTCCTTGTTTGTTGGATGATCTGCGACCTTACCCGGCCTCCGTTCGCGGCAACCGGGTCCCGTGGCCCAGTTTGTGTTAATCGTGCACAGTTCCCGATTAACCACCGAACGAGGTGCTCAATTGGGAACAGTTCCCGTTCAACCACCTCGCCCGGGCCCGCAGCCAACCCCTAAAATGGCGACCATGATCCCTGTCAGAAACCTCAACTGGGACGGCTGCCTCAACATTCGCGACCTCGGAGGCCTCCCCACGGCCGATGGAGGAGCAACGCGCTTCGGCGCGATCGTCCGGGCCGACAGCATCCGCCAACTGAGCGACGCCGGCTGGGAGGCTCTGGTCGACTACGGCGTCTCCCGAATCGTGGACCTCCGCTTCGACAGCGAGCTGGCGGCAGACCCGCCGCAGGAGTTGCCCGTGGAGCTGGTTCACGTTTCTGTCCTGCCGGACGCTGATTCGAACCACTGGACGGAGATCGATGCACTCGGCGACGCCGCACCGGATGCGGCGACAGCGACCAGCGGTGTCTATCTTGAGTTCCTCGTACGGTTTGGAGCGAGTTTCGCTCGGGCCGTCGAAGCGGTGGCCGCCGCTCCCGAAGGGGCCGTATTGATCCACTGTCTCGGCGGCAAGGACCGAACGGGCCTCGTTTCGGCGCTCCTGCTGCGGCTCGCGGAGGTCCCGATCGCCGAGGTTGCGGCCGACTACGCTCTGAGCGCCGAGCGACTGATCACCTGGAGCTCCCCATGGATCCAGGGGGCCGAGAATGAGGAGGGACGCCGCCGGCGGACGCGCATCAGCCAGACGCCGGCGTCGGCCATGAACGCCGTGCTCGAGGAGCTCGAACGGCGGCACGGAAGTGTGTGCGGCTATCTGTCAATCGCCGGCTTGGAGGAAGTCACTGCGCAGCGGATACGAGAGCGACTTCAGGAGTGAATGTGCTCCGGGCGATCCCTGGGGGGCCGGACTTGGTGCTATCTTGTAGCACATGGAGCGCATAGGAGTGCGGGAGCTAAGGCAGCATGCGAGCCTCTGGCTGCGCAGGGTCGGCGCCGGCGAGTCCTTTGAGATCACCGACCGGGGGCGCCCAGTAGCACTTCTGATCCCCACCCAGAAAAGCGAGCAGGGACTGGAAGCACTGATCGCTTCGGGCCGCGCTCGGCCTGCAGCGGGTCCTCTCCCCGAGCTCGGCCACCCTCTGCACTCCGTCCAAGGAGAGCCGAGCCTGTCGGAGATACTCGCCGACATGCGCGCCGATGAGCGCTGACGTCTGGTATCTGGACACCTCGGCATTCGTAAAGC
>DASRPA010000073.1:0-2909 GCA_035646635.1 Actinomycetota bacterium
GCTTCGGTTGCCGACATCGCCAGATCCAAGGGTGCTGCGGGTCGTGAGAAGGACGCCGCGCACCTGCCGATTCTCTTCGAGTTCCTCGAGAGAGAAAGGCGCGAGCAGACCTGATCGCAGGTGCGCTTGTGCGGGGGTAGCCCTCGAACTCTTCGCCTCCTAGTTGATGTAGTTTTCTTGCTACACAGGATCGAGCGGCGCCTGCATGTGTATGTTGTGAGTATGCATGGGAAATGCGTGCAGATCCTCTTGACTCCAGACCAACGACGCCGACTTCAACAGGAGGCCAAGCGACGCGGCACCTCGTCTGCTGCTCTAGTCAGAGAGGCCGTCGACGATCATTTTGGCGTTGTGCCGAAAGGGAGCCGAGAGCAGGCCTTTCGCTCGATAGTCGCTCGGCGCGCCCGCTTCGTTACCCCGGACAAACTCGACGAGCTCGTGGAAGGGGGGTCCCAGTATCCGCCGAGTTGACCCATTGGACGAGAACAACCTACGCGGCCTCCTGGACGACTAAGCAATCATGACGAAGCCCGGACGACGTGTGTTGACTTGGACCGTGCTCGGCAAGCGCTTGGATGAGCCAGCCGCAGGTAGTCAAACGCGCACACGACGCGCCTGAGTCCCACTTGCGTACTTCCAGGCGCGCCGAGCGCGACCGACTACGCGTGCGGGCAGTGGCAAGATCATGGCCATGACCGGAGCCGACGAGACCGCGATCGAAGATGCGCTCACCCTGCTCGACTATCGGCGGCGCGTTGCCGAACTCTATGGCGAGATCAGGGCCGACTCCGAACCGGAGCAGGCGTGGCGCCGGTGGCGACAAGTGCGCGACGACCTCTTCGCCACTCATCCCCAGAGCCCTATCCCTGAAGTGGACCGACCCCCCTTTGCCGGACTCCCCTATTACGACTACGAGCCGGGCTGCAGGGTGCTGGCCAAATGCTCCAGCAGTGAGCCTCAGAGCTATGACATCCCCACCAGCGGCGAAGAATCGATGCGCTTCACCCGCTGCGGAGTGGCGACGTTCGGGCTCGGCGGCGAGGCCCTGACCCTAGAGCTCTACTGGCTCGACGCGTACGGCGGCGGCCTCTTCGTTCCATTCCGAGACGCAACCAGCGGAGACACCACCTACGGAGCAGGCCGCTACCTGCTCGACACGGTGAAGGGTGCGGACCTCGGCATGGACGGGGATCGGCTCGTGCTCGACTTCAACTTCGCCTACACCCCATCCTGTTCCTACGATCCTCGTTGGGTCTGTCCGCTCGCCCCTCCGGCCAATCGCCTGACAGTCCCCGTGCAGGCCGGCGAACGGGCCGGGAGTTGGCAAGCCGGCCTAGAAGGGCGATAATCGGGGGAGTCCGCGACTACATCTGGAGGAGCCGGTGGCGAGCAAGGACAAGGGCGGCAAGTCCGAAAAGAAGGCCCCCGCAAAGAATCTCAAGGAAAAACGAGCCGCGAAGAAGCAAAAGAAAGCCAAGTAGCGCCCACCCTCTAAGCGGTTTGCACCAGCCTCCAACCCGAGGTTTGGTACGAAACGCGGGCTATAGGCGCGTTCTGTCCCAAAGCTCAGGAGCAGAAGCCGCTGGGTGAGCAGCTCCCGCTCAGCGACCGTCCAACGGCGGCCCGTCGCCGCCACTCGACTCGCCGCGCAGGAACCGCTCCAGCTCCGTCGCGATCTCGTCCCCTGAGGGAAGCTCCTCTCCGGACAGCGACTCGAGTCGCTCCAGGTACTCGCGGGCCTCGGGCTGCTCCGCAACGAGCTCGTCGAGTCGGACGCGATGAGCCTCCGCCTGCTCGCCAAGGTCGCCGAGGGGAAGGCTCAGGCCGAGATGGCGGCCGACTCGCTCAACGAGGGCCGCGGCGGCTGCAGGATAGGGGCCTGCGACGTAGTGGGGGACCTGGGCGAAGAAGCCGACCGCGGGGATGCCTGCCCGGCTGACGGCCAGCTCGATGACGCTGAGCGCCGCCGAAGGCACCCGCAATAGCCCCTCCGGGCCCGGCTGCTCGTCCTGTCCGAGCAACCCCGACTCGGACGCCGTCGCCAGCGAGGGAACCGGCCGGGTGTGGGCGACGGCCGCGGGAATGGCGCCGAGGCTTATCCAGCGCTCGACGCGCAGCCGCACAGCAAGCTCTGCCATTTCAGATGCCAGTTTCTGCCAGGAGAGGTCGGGCTCGGGTCCCGAGAGGATGAGGACGTCCCGGCCCTCCAGGTTCTTGTGCCGCAGAGTGATCTCGGGCCACGACAGCTCGGTCAGCTTGCCGTCGAGCACGTCGAGCACCGGTCTGCGGGAGCGGTAGTCGAACAGCTCATCCCCGTCGAAACGGACCACCACCTCGCTGCCGTCGCCGAGGTGCTCGAGCGCAGAGGTTGCTGCTCCGGCGGCGTCGACCCAGCCTTCGAGCGCGGCAACCACCACAGGCGCCACGAAATCGACGGGCCGAGTGAATTGAAAGAGAGCCATCGGCAACAGGATAGTGCCCGGCCTTACCGGCCCCTTAGGCCACTCCTAATCAACAAACAGGTGAAATATCAACAGGTGAAATTTACCTGTATCCTGAGGGGGGCGCCGTGGGGGCGTCGAAAGGCCAGCTCGGATGGGGGTAGTCCATCCCTGGACTGCGAGAGGGAGTGGTCGTGAAGCGCCTTGGGGTTATTGCTGCACTCTGTGTCCTGGTGGGGTCGAGCCTTGCGGGGGGAGCGGCAGCCGCCTCCTCTGGTTACGACCACCTCAGTCCGGGAAAGAAGGCGCGCCTGCACGAGCGCGTGGACGTGAATCTGGTCTTCGTAGGTTACGAAGAGGATCAGGTGGAGGAGTCCGACTTCATGGCGGAGCTCCCTCACACCTACAAGCCCATCGTGCGCTCACGATACTTCTACGGGATCACCGAGTATCTGGGCATCACCTACG
>DASRPA010000074.1:0-7356 GCA_035646635.1 Actinomycetota bacterium
CCTCATAACATTCGCGCAAGAACTCATCAGCCAACTCATCTGCCGCAGGGATGTCTTGAATAAGAAATCCGCCCAGCTCTTGGAGGTCAACTTGGAAGGCGTTACGAGAAACGAAACTTGCATAACCTTGTATTCGTTGACTCAATCTTTCGGGCGGCAAGGATGCAGATCCACGAGCGAGTTGTCGCTTTAGCGCTCCTGACTGAAGTCCGGGAGCAGAGAAGAAGTCCCAGAACTCAACAAACCGTTGTTGAACTATCTCAAGTGAAGGAAAGACAACGGCTCGCCCGCTGAGAGGTGCTACTCCATCCTCTCGGTTGGCCAAGAAAGCGACCAGTTGATGTCCGTTGCATATTGCGCCTAGACCTATTCCGCGGCTTTGGCAGTACGAGAGGGCTTGTGTGATCGCCTCCTGAACATCGTTCCCAAGGACAAGAACAGTTGACAGTTGACAATCTCCGTCAGTGAAACCCGCCGGAAGCTCAAAACCGATGCTTTCACGTTTTGCCTCGAGCAGCAGGAATGGGATTGGAACTCGCAATTCATAGTCGGAATATGTTCCTTCCTTGCGCTTCTCCACTCTGCACTGCTCAGGGGCCCAGCCAAGACACTCAAATACGATTCTGTTTATGAGGTCTAGCCTTGTCTGAGCCTCATTCCGATCGAGATCTGACCCGTGATCGTTAACCCATCCGAGCAGATCCTCTAGTTTCTCTCGACCACGCTCGAAGCTCTCCATAAACCCAGTCTAGAAGAGATAGGACCAGGGCCAGAGGCCCGATGACCTGCCGTCCTCCGTGTTGGCGCGCAACGTTCTCACAGGAGTACCAATCGGTACCTGGCAACGAGCAGACAAGAGGACAGGCCGGAGGCCTGCCCTGTCATCGGGTCATGGGTACTAGTCCCCCACAGTTTGTGCCAGCCACGCGAAATTTGGAAGGCCTTGACTCGAATTTCACAACTGTAATTTTGCGAAAGTCCCCCCTATTTCACCGAAACCAAATACCTCGGCACGCTCAACACCTTCGCGCTTAGGTGGAAATCGGCACCGGCGTAGCCCTGAACCGCGCTGGAAGAAGAGAGGCCCGGATGGGGGTTTGAGCGTTGGGACGTGGTGGGGCTGGAAGCGTTTGCGGGATGAGGGTCCAGCCTTGTCGAGTGGAAAGCCGACGGTACTGCCTCACTTGCTAGATGGTCGATTAAGGAAGGGTTGCGGCGACCGGTGCAGTTGCGGTTCGACATGGAGATGGGCTCGTACCGACGTGAATGAGCTCGGGAGCGGTCGGCTGAGTTCCGATTCTTAGCTGATTCCGCGCACCTATTTCCGCTCCTCGGGCCGTTCTGATTCACGCCGAATGCTGCTTCGAACTGAACGCGGGCACACCTCCCCCCTCCTTTGGCGGATAGGTGAGGTAAGGCGAGGCTGTGACCTGCGGAAACGGGAGCAGACCGGCGTGACCCTGCGCCGCCCAAAGCGCCGTTTCAAACGCCGCCAGTACATCGATCAGCGCGCCTCTGACTAGTCGGGAGATCGCGCCCGAACGATGCGGACTGGCAGAAGAGGCGGCGCGCGCTCTTAACCGAACTGGTAGACCGCGCTCAAGGTCAGCGGCGCTATGCACCCCTTTCGTTCGGTTCCTGCCGGGGGCACGAAGCGCCATCCGAAACGTGCGAAACGCCGGAGCCCCGCTTGCGGTGTTGGGTGCCGGTTCCCGGATGGTAAGAACACTTTCCAAATGGTACGTTTGATTACCGATCGGAAAGGAAACTATCCCATGCGCTTTGACTCACCGATCGACGATCTCTTTCTTAACCGCAGCCATGTCCGGATCCTGCGGGCCCTCCTCCGCCTGCCCGAGGGTCTTCCGGCGAGCGGGCGAGAGATCGCCAGGCGCGCCGGAGTAACGCATCCCACGGCCCTAAGAGCGTTGGCTGTTCTGGTGGACGAGGGATTGGTTACAGTCGGTAGGAGCCCGATGGGTGGCCTATGAGCTGAACCGTAATCAATTCTCGTGAGGAGCCTCATTTCTTGCGAATCTTTACCGTGCTGAAGCCAGCATCAAAGAGGAACTTGCGACGTTCCTGAGGGAAGAACTGCTTGCTCGTACGGACAAGGTGAAATGGGCGACGCTCTTCGGAAGCATCGTACGGGAAGAGTCCACCCCCACTAGCGACATCGACCTCGCCGTGTCTTGCGCACGTGGTGATGCGAGTGAAGTCGAGAGGGCTCTGTTCGATCTCTCGGACGCTACCCGGCGGCGGTTTGGCAGTCACGTTAGCCCTCTCATCAATGCTCAGAAGCAGAGACCTGAGCGCGGCATCTGGAAACGGATCGAGGAAGAGGGTGTCCCTCTCATCAGATTCGGTAAGGCAATGTCGCCATGACGGCACGCAGGAAGACGGTGGAGACGCCGCGCTCACAAGCCCGGCTTTACCTAGCGAAGGCTAACCAGTTCTCGGCAGAGGCGACCGCTGCGTTGAAAGGTTCACGCAACGACGCAGCCATGTTAAATGCCATTCATGCCGTGATCAGCGCGACCGATGCAGTGTGCGTTGCCCTTGCCGGGCGCCGCTCGGCAGATCCAGACCACCAGCGCGCCGCGGACCTCCTCCAAGAGATCGGTGGAAAGTCGAAGGATGTCACCAAACAGCGTTAAGCAAGTGAGAATGCTGCTCGCCAAGAAGAATGTCGTCGAATATGAATCGAGACAGGCCAGTTCCAAGGAAGCCTCTGAAGCGGTGAAAAGAGCAGGCCGATTCGTCCACTGGGCAAGTCAGACGATCGAGGACGCTCACCTGTAGGGTCAACCGAACAATCTGGCGGACTTCTACCCTACGAGGTAGGTCTGTCTCAGTTGGATCGGGGCGTACCCCTTTCGTTCGAATCCTGCCGGGGGCGCTGACCGACGTGCCTTGCATGCTTATTCGAACTGCCGAGCAGCGCCCGCAGCCTGAATATTGCTCAGGGCCTCTTTCCTGCAGAGTCTCTCAAGGCGATCACCTCCAAGCCCTCGGAACGTGCGGAACGCGAAACGGGAACGTCGCTGGTGGCCACCACGGCGCCAAGCACGAGCGCCGTGCCCAACAAAAGGGCAATCACCAAGCGAAAGGGGGGCATCTCGTCGGTGATAGTGCGAGATTCTGATCTCCGCAGCCCGACGAGCTTCCGCTTCACCAATACCTATCACCGACAGAGTAGTCGCGAGTAGGGGCACGAGCTTGGCTTCCACGGTTTCGAGATGATTACCGAGAACTCGCACCAGGACGTCGATCACTTCAGTCAGGTTCGCGCTGACAATCCCTGCATCGCCTCCGCGAAGCAGCGCTTCGACCTCATCAGCTAGGGCTGTCGAGTCGAGCAGGATCATCTTTGCCGTACTTGCGGCCCTCTGCCCTCATGCCTGTGGCTTGATTGAGCCGGCGGTCCCACGACAGGTCATCACGATGAAGGGTGCTCGAGGCCGGCGCAGAGAATGCATCACTTCTCAGGAAGGATCCCCATCGCCGGGCCCCGCCGGCTCAACCTCGGCGAAGGGGCTGGGACGGATGCACTCAAGGAAGGCCTTCAAGGACGGGCGGGAACCCTCGACCTGGATCCGTCCCGAGCGTGCCGCTTCTTCATAGCTGATGTGCCTTAGGTGCCAACGCGCCAAGGTCTCACTGTCGGTCCCAACGATGAGGTCTTCACTTCCCGGGTAGGTCGTACAGACCTCGGCGTGGGACGGCTTGATCAGCATCCAAAAGCGCTCCCCGGGCCTGTCGGCGAGGTCGATCCGGGCGACGAGACCCTTGCCCGGGACCCTGCGGAGATCGACGAGCTTGCACGTCGCCCATAGCACGTAGGCGGCATCGAGGTGATGCGGCTCGAGTTCGAGCCAGCGCGCCCCCCACACCCCCATAGCGTCGGTGAGCGCCTGCAGTTCCCGGCCCTGCTCGGTGAGCGAGTAGAGGTGGCCGCGACCGGATGAGTTCGTCTCCTTGATGAGGATTCCATGCGCTTCGAGAAGCGCAAGCCGTTGGGCGAGCAATGCCTTGCTGATCCCCGGGGCTCCGTCCAAGAGATCGCCAAAAGTGCTGCAACCGGCCAGCAGGTTGCGGATGATGATCGGGGTCCATCGCTCCGCGAACAGCTCCGACGTTCGGGCGATCGGGCAGTACTGCCCGTAGGTCCTCATGAGGTGAGTGTCCCCCGCCGAAGGTGGTACGGGCAAGTTCATTTTTTAGGATTGCGCTCCTTGGTCACTTGTCCGAGGGTGGGAGCGTGGATGCTCCTACGACCGGGAGGACGACAATGACTCACGCCCACTTCCTCGAGGCATCGAGGGGTGACACGTTCGAGCTGGGGATCATCACCTTAAGGCTCCTGGTGGGAGCAGATCAGACAAACGGAATATTCGCAATGGGCGAGTTCACCGGCGGGGAGGGTCCGTGGACGGTCCCGCACATCCACCAGCGCACCGAGGAATCCTTTTACGTACTCGCCGGCGGCTTCACCTTTTCGCTCGACGATGACGAGGTCGAAGCGGAGCCCGGCTCCTTCATTCTCGTGCAGCGCGGCACCAAACACCAGATGCGCGCCGCTCCTGGAGGCGGACGGCTCTTGACCCTGTGGACGCCCGGAGGTGCGGAGGCCATGTTCGTGGAACTGAGCCGAATGCCCGCCGATAGCCTGCGTGACCCGGAAGCCCGCAAGGCAATATCAGCGCGCTTTGACTCCATCCCGGTCTGATCGTTGCGAGAGCCTGCTCAAGGCCGATTGGTCAGTTTCGTGCCTCCCATTTACTCAACCAAAACGCTCTACCGGGCAGGGCATCGCCGCTCGCGTCCGTCCTGTGTTCTGAGGAAGGGACTTTGGGCAGGTTCCGCTCAGCAGACCCGGACCCCCGACCACGTTCCTAGACTTGACCTAATGGCAGGCCCGCGTTCTAATCACAATCATCGGATTACCGTCTCGCTCGCCGCGTTTCAGATAGATCTTCCTGCGACCGGTGTGACGGTCTACGGAGGGTGCTTCATGGCATCAGCAAGGAGGGCTGGTTGTGCGCGCTAGGCGGCTCGATGAAATTCCCGGTTTTGGCATCGACAAGGTTGCGGATGCGGCGGGAGAGGATCCCGATGTATTGCGTCTCGAGAACCTCGACATCGATATCCCGCCACCGCCAGGAGTTATCGAAGCCACTCGTGATGCCATCGGGAAAGACGAGTACAACAGCTACCTTCCATTCTCGGGTCGAACCGATCTCAAGGAAGCTGTGGCGGACCACGTCGATCGCCGAAGCGGAGTTCGCTACGACCCCGCCTCAGAGATCGTCATCACCTCCGGGGAGGCCGACAACCTTCTGGACGTGCTGCTCGCCACGACCGATCCCGGCGACGAGGTAGTCCTCACTGATCCCACCTACGCAGGAATGATCAACCGGGTGCGCCTCGCGGGAGCGGTGCCCCGCTTCGTGCCTCATGTGGTGGAGGGAGGAGTCTGGCGGCTCGACCTCGATGCGTTGCGGGCGATTATCAACGAGCGAACGCGCGCCCTCTTCGTAATGAGCGCGTCATTTCCAACCGGTGCCGTGTTCGATCCCGCCGAGTGGGAGGCGCTCACATCTACCGCGCGGGAGCACGATCTGCACATCATCTATTGGGCATTGATGGAGGGCTTCGTGTTCGACGGCCGCGAAATCCTTCATCCCGCATCCTTTCCTTCGATGAGAGATCGAGTCATTACAGTCGGCAGCGTTTCACTTGAGTATCGGATGATCGGCTGGCGCGTGGGATGGATCGTCGCCGACTCCGAGACCGCCGATGCCGCCGGGGTTGTGCACGTCTACAATTCGGTCGTGGCGGGAGGCTTCGGCCAGGCAGGCGCCGTAGTAGCTCTGCAATCGCCACCCGACGACTTTCGCGCAGCTGTCGAGGAGCTTGAGCGAAGGCACGACGCGATGATGCAACAGCTCAAGGGCCTTCCCGCCGTCGCGGCCGAAGGAGGATGCTCGCTGCTGCTGAACACCGAGGCCATGGGGATCGATCCCCAAGCTGCTTCTGCCCGACTGCTGGAGCACAATGTCGCCGCAACTCCGATGACCGTGTGGGGCGAGAGTGTGGCTCCGCAACACGTGCGCTTGGTGTTCAGCAACGAGCCGGTTGAGCGCATCGAGTTACTCGGCGAACGCCTTCGTCGTGCGCTCACCTAGGCCCGACAGGAGGACGTGGAGCTCAACCCAGACTCGTTTTCACCGACGGTTAGTGAGTTGCCCGTAGCACTCAAGACAGGTCCCCGTTCGACACCCCGGAGATCCTGATGGCACTTTGTCCCTATGAGAAGAGGAAGGTCGTGGGCGACCCCCCCGGGCTAGATATCAAGAGTCTCCTCGATTCGCGACTCACCAGGTGATTGATCTCGAGAAGAGCATCCCCTGGTACGAGGGAGGGCTTCGTCCGTCCGTTTCCACCTGAGGCCCGGGAGGAGAGGTGCGGAGAGCTGCGACCTCGAAGGGCACTGAACCGGGACCAGGCGATCAGACTACTTTCTGATGCGGGCGCGGCTGATGTTCCACTGGATCGCAGATTGCGGAACTGGAGTTGAAACAGGCCATCCGCATCGCCGATAGCCTTCGTCCGCCTTATATAAGCGAGCAGGACGGCTGTCGAGGCACTGCATGGCAGTATGGAGCCAGCCCGGGAAGCCCTGACGCAGGGGCGGAATGGTGCGGCCGGGCAGACGGGAGGCACCAGATGAGCGGAACCGAGCAAGACCACGGTGGAGCCGTCAGCGAGCGGCTCCTGCAAGTCATGAACGCCCATGACCTCGAGGCCCAAGTTGCCTGCTTCTGTGATGACTACCGAAGCGAGCAGCCGGTGCATCCCGCCCGAACCTTCACGGGCCGCGAACAAGTGCGGGAGAACTGGTCGAGGTTGTACGACAGCATCCCCGACTTTCGAGCCGAGCTCCTCCGCCTCGCCGTCGTGGACGACACGGAGTGGGCCGAATGGACGTGGCGCGGGACCAAGGAGGACGGGACTCTTTTGGAGGAACGGGGGGTGACGATCGTGGGCACCCGCGATGGCCGGATCGCCTGGGGGCGCCTGTATCTAGAAGAGACCGAACGGGAAGGAGCCGACATCGCTGAAACCGTGAGTCGCATGGCTGGTCGTCGGGACGGTGTCTAGGTGAGTGACTGGAAAGGGTCCGCGCTCAAATTGACCCATCGGTCAAGCGCCACCAGGAGCTTTGCGGTGGAAGTTCATCCCAATTCGACTTTCTGCTCAGTCACCTAGGGAGCAGAAGAGCCGATGTTCTTGCTGAAATCAGATTCCATACGCAGAGCCATCTGCATGGAAGCGCCGGTTGGATGTCGTCGC
>DASRPA010000075.1:0-3144 GCA_035646635.1 Actinomycetota bacterium
TGGACTGCGCCAGACCCTTTGACCGGAAACCGGATCGAAATTCTCTCAGTCATCGGTCGTCCCTGACCCCTCCGTAGGCTTCCATTCTCCGCTGTCGCTTCGCTTCTTGCATGCCGCGCTTGCGCGCTGCGATGATTGCAGTGTGTCTGCCGTCGTGCCGCTCCGCCGGCGTCACGTAGTTGATGCTCTGGTGCAACCTCGCGTGAGCTTCTATGTCAAGTGAATCAGAGCTCGGTCCGCTGCGAGTCGCCTGTAGACGACGCGAGCGAGATGCCTCTTGAGACATCTCATGGCCTCCCTGTCGGTCTTTCCCGCGGCCCGCTTCTGCTCCAGATAGGCGCGGGCGCGTGGATCGTGGTGGCTCTGGGTGAGAGCGATCGTATGCATCGCTCTGTTGAGCTGACGGTTGCCGCCGCGGTTCAGTCTCCAGCGATCGGTCTTGCCCGACGAGGCTGGAACCGGTGCCGTTCCCGTCAATGCTCCGAAGGCGGACTGTCCTGAGAGGCGGCCAACATCACGCAGCTCGCCGAGGATGCGGCCAGCAGTGATTGCAGCGACACCGACAATCTGCGTGAGGCTTGTGCCGCTGGCCTTCACGAGCGCATCGATCTGCTTCTCGAGTGCGTGGGCCGTCGAGTCCAGCTCGGCGACGCGTTTCAGGGCGTCGCGCAACACGGTGGCGCGAACGCCGGAGTCGCCTTCCATCAGATCCCGGGCAGCGTCCAGCTGCCTTGAACTCGTAAGAGCCGGCACTGCTGTCGAGTAGCCGGGGCGGATCTGAGTGAGGATGGCGTGTGCCCGGTTGCGGTGACGCGTGGCCTCGTTGAGCAGCGTTTCCCGGTGATCTACCAGGGCTTTTAGGTCGTGTGTGAGGCCCTTGAGAGGCGGTGGGGGAAGGCTGTCCTCGCGGGCAACCACTCGAGCGATCAACAGCGCATCCAACGCGTCGCTCTTGCCCTTGGACAACGAACGCCGATCGCGCTTGACCAGCTGCCCGGGCACCTCCCTGACGTCGAAGCCTGCGGCGAGCAGGTGCTGGGCCAGCGCCAGGCCGAAGGACCCCGAGCATTCGATGCCGATCCGAGTGGCCTCGACGCGGTGAGCGAAGCGCTCGATTTTGCGGAACCCCCGTCCGTCGTTGACGGCGTGAACCGACTCGACCTCTCTACCGACCTCGTCGACTGCGCTGCAGCTCAATGAGTTCTTGTGCGTGTCGATTCCGATGAAGCTTCCCATCAACCACCTCCGTTCGAATCGGGCATGATGCGGGTCATCGGTCCGACAACGATCCGTCAAGCAGCACACGCTTCTATCAAGCCAGGACCGATGGGCCCAGAGATCGGCGGGGGACGTTCACGACAAGAGCCAGCAGTTCTCCTGAGGACTGCGACATGTTGTAAATGGAGCCACCCCGCCGGTCCTGGACCACCCTCTCGTATGAGGGCTCGCGAGGTGATTGTGGACACGGATTGTTGTAGTGATCGATGAAGCGGTCTATCAACGACTCGACCTCCCACGGGGCCATGTTCGCGGTGTCGGCTTCGTAGAGCTGTTCGCACTTGAGCGTCGCGATCCACGACTCGCACGCGGCGTTGTCGGTCGGGGTCTTGGGGCGCGAGAAGCTCTGCACGATGCCGAGGTCGAAGAAGAACTGTTGCGTCGACTTCGAGGTCATTTGGGTGCCGCGATCCGAGGCTGCCATCGGCGGTTTGGGAGCGTCCTCGGCCAGCAGCCCTTCGCTGGCGAGCGCCTTTTCCCACGCGATGTGCACCGCGGCCGAGGTCTGCTCGGGGCCGAAGTAGCGGCCGGTGATCTTTCTCGAGCAGGCGTCGAGCACCGGGACTAAGTGGTAGTCACCGGCTCTGGTCGGGAAGGTCAGGAAGTCGTAGCGCCACGTCTGGTTGGGTTGGCTCTCGTCGATCACCGGCCGGGGTTTCGCAGGACGGCTGCGGTGGTGATAGACCGGCACCAGGCTCTCGGCTCTGAGCACCCGCAGGGTCGTAGACGGCGAGCAGAACACCTTGTCCTGGCGGGACAGCGTGTGGGTCAGCTTGCGGTGGCGCAGATCGGCGAGGCGCTTGGTGCGGGCGGCCCTGACGATAGCGGCGCGCTCGTTCTTGGTGAGCGCGTGCGGACGCACCTTGGCGATCGGCGGGACGTCGGCGAGGTCAGACTCCATCAGTGCCTGCGGATCCCGGCCCTTGATCCAGCGGCGCACTCGGCGAGCGTCGACCATCAGGATGGCGCAGCTCCTGGCGATCGGCATGCCGTTGGACTTGGCGTCGGTGACGGCCCTGACGATGAAGCGTTTGACCTCCGCGGAGAGTCGCGTGCCGCGGATGGGCCCGGTCAAACGCCGTCTGATTTTCCCCGCAGCAAAGTGTTCTCGATGGCGAGCTCTCGCAGGGCCTTGTTGGTGCGATGAAGCTCGGTCTCGAGCTCGACCACGTTCGGATCGCGCTTGGGTCTGCCCGGTCCCTTCTTGAACGCGTCGAAGGCGCCGTCCTTGGCGCGCTCTCGGATCACGCGCAGCTGGTGGGGTTGGACACCCCAGCGCCGGCAGACCTCGGCGTCGGTGGTGTTCTTTCGCGACGCCTCCAGGAAGATCTGCCACTTCTGTTCCGGCGTGAGCCTCCTCTTGCGGTGCTCTCTGTCTCCCAACGTTCCTCCTCCTTGGGTTTCTAACCCGTCTCGAGGAGGGTGTCAGCAAGGACCTCAGTCTGAGAGGATTTCGCGGCTCAGTTCCGGACGCAAGGTCTGGTGCAACCCGTTCACGACATCATCGTCTGACGGGAGCATGACTACCAGTTGGTCGGTGTGCAAGGCGAGGGCCTGTTCGCGATCTGATCTTCGCCGTCGCGGAACAAATACTCGGTGAAGCCGAGTATTTATGGACGACGGAATGGCCGATCGAGCGTGAGCTCCCACCGACCCCTCGTACTTCCCGGTTTCTGCCGACCGGGTCGCAGCCCAGCGAAGCGAGCCTGAAGGAGCGTCGGCTAACTACCCAAATCCCTCGATTAGTTCGGAATGACGTCGAGATTAGCCGTTCGTCGGCCGACTGCCGTGCAGGTTGGCCCAACGGGAGCGCAGCAGCTCCTCATGCGACAGCCGAGGTCGACCTGGCCCCGAGATTGGCAAGCG